>CAYYEE010000373.1:0-4921 GCA_964470775.1 uncultured Planctomycetota bacterium
CCATGATCCTTGTTCTCATACTTGTTTCCCTCTGGCGCGGCGCAACGTCGCGCCCCGCCGGCATTCAGCGCGGGCCAATGTCACTGCGGCAGCGGCAGGTTTCCGGCGTCGATGCCGGCCTGAAGATCGAACTGATGAAAGACGACGGCGCGTCCGCTGGTGTAGCCGGCGCCGCCGCTGGGACGGGTGTTGGACCAGTGCATATCCACCTGGATACCAGCCGTGGTGCCGACGCGCATGGAGCTGTAACAGAAGGGCGCGTTTGCGTCCGGCGTAATGTCGGCTTCGTTGGTGCGCGGGCCCTGCACGAACCAGGCGATGCGCTGCTGGGGATCGCCCTGCCATGCGACGTGTCCGTCACCGTAGAGCGCGTTGTAGCCGTCCACATGGTGATATAAGCCGAAGCCGGCCAAGGGCGGAATTGCCTTGACGTCGCCAGAGCTCCGCTGAAACCCGTCGGCGAGGTAGCTGCGCGAACCAAGGAGCTTGTTAGTCTTGTAGAGCGGACACCCCAGCTCGGTTGTAACCAGGGGGCGGGAGTAGTGGGCGGGGTAGATGGCCCAAGTGGTATAGCCGCGAAGTTCGCGCTCGGTGCGGTCGTTCGAATATGACATTTGCCCTTCGACGGGCATCAGACGATAGGCGTACGAAGACTGCGCGCCGACCGAGCCATTGGTGGCTCCGGAGCCGACGTACCACGCGTTGTTCACCTGGGAGACGCCCGCGCGGGCGACTCCGGCTTGGTAGTAGTTCCCGTAGAAGAGGTCGCTGGCGCCGGAACCGCCCAACGCCGGAATCGCGCTGACAACATTAACGATGCCGCGGTTGGCGGCTTTGCTGTAGTAACCATCGTAGTACATGATGTTCATGCGCGTGGCGGGGATGCTCCAAGAGGGGCAGTAATAAACGCGCAGGTCCGTGAGATAGCCAGAGGCGGCGAGGTGGCCGATGCCGATGGGACCGGTCTGCAGCGCGCCTTGGCCGTTCATCCGGCGCTTGGCGGAGTCGGTGTTAGAGCCGAACGCGATGCAGTGCTGGTCCGATGGGCCAAGACCGGCGTCGAGGGTACCTTTCGCCCAGGGCACCTGCTGTGTGTAAACGGTGTCGCCGCTTCGGCCGTCCTTGCACACGCCGACGTCTACTGTGTGGGCGTAGTCGTAAGTGGTGTCGTTATAGTTGAGGGTGGCGCGGCCATAGCCGGGCTTGGCGGGGAAGTAGCCGTTGTAGTCGCCGGTGTAGGCTTCCATGGCCTTGGCGATCTGGTTCATGTTGGTGGCGCAACTGGCGCGGCGGGCTTTTTCGCGCGCGGCGGAGAGCGCGGGCAGCAGCATGGCCGCGAGGATGGCGATGATAGCCACCACGACCAGAAGCTCGATCAACGTGAAGGCCTTTCCGCGCGCCGACGCTAGGACAACCCAGACTGCCCGGCCAGAAGCTTGCGTCGTTCTCATGAGTGTTGTCATGGCCACCTCCTCCAGCCTAGTGATTAGTTGCGGAAATTGGCGGCTATTTCCGCAAGCAAGCACTAGTTCCAGAACTCGCCGGCGTTGTCCGGCACGTTGTCCAGTCCCGCCGCCAAGTCAAAAATGTGGTAGATGGCCATCCAGTTAGATTTAGCCGTGCCAGGTCCGGGGGCCACGGTCCACACGTGCAGTCCCGGATAGTCCGAGCACTCGCCATACCACTGGATGCCAGTCGAGGCCGGCGGCCGCATCCATGCGACGGTCTGCTGCGGATCGCCAAACCAAGAAGTATGAAAATCGCCGTAGAGCACGTTATAGCCATCGCGATGGCCGTAGGCGCCGCGGCCGGGAACGTCGATCAGGACCTCGGTGTATTCGCGCTGCATGGTGTCGCTGACCAGAGCGCGTCCGCCGAGCTGGCGGGAGGTTGTGAAGACGGGATGGCCCACTTTGGCGATTACGTTGGGGGTTACCCAGGGGTACTTGCCCGTGGGGTAGGCCGGCCACGCGTTGACGGAAATGACCTGAAGACGATAGGAGTAGGAGCTCAGCACGCCGAGGTCCACGGTGGTCTGGGGATAGGGCGTGCTGGAGCCGGGAACGTGCCAAGTGCTGTAGCGGGCGTAATTGGAGCCGCCGACGGCGATTCGGTCCGCGATGGTGTAGTCGCCGTGAGTCAGCGCCGAGCCGCCGACGCCGCCAAGGGACTTGACCAGGCCGACGTTGTAGAGCGCTCCATAGCCGGTGGTGCGCGGTTTGGGCGCGGCCTGGCTTGAGGGGCAGAAGAAGACGCGGATGTCGGCCATGTAGCCGCCGACCGCGAGGTAGCCAAGGCCGATGGGCGCCGCGTGGAGCGTGCCGGCAGTCTTGGCCGTGGAGTCGAGCTGGCAGCCGTAGGCAACGGTGGTGAAAAAGTTGGGCAGCCCGACCTGGGAAACCTGGGCCGTGGCCAGTCTCTGGCTGGTCTGAGGGTCTGTATAGAGACCCGTCGGCGCGACGTAGTTTGTGCCGCCGGTCCAGTAATAGCCGTGGGCGTAGGGCTCCCACCCAAGGCCAGGGGTGTTGGGGAAGTAGTCGCTGTAATCGCCCAGATAGGCGGCCATGGCCGCGCCCATCTGCTGCATAGCGGCCATGCAGGAACTGCGGCGGGCCTTTTCGCGAGCGGCCGCCAGCGCGGGGAGCAACATGGCGGCAAGGATGGCAATGATGGCGACCACGACCAGAAGCTCGATGAGCGTAAAGGCATGACGGATCGTGCTGGCCTGTCTCATGGTTCGGACCATGGGCGCCTCCTTGAAGAGGTCAAGGCAATGGCTTATTGCCGACGTCAATACCCGCCAGCAAGTCGAACTGATGATTGACCTCAGCGCGGCCGCTGACATAACCGTTGTTGCCGGTCAGCACGGTGTCCACGCTGATGCCGGCAATCGTACCCACGCGCATGGAGCTGTAGTCAAAGGGGCTGTTGGCGTCGGGCGTGACCGCGGCGCCGCTGGTGCGCGGGCCGTGCAGAAACCATTGAATTTTCTGCTGCGGATCACCGAACCAGGCGGCGTGGCCGTCGCCATAGAGCACGTTGTAGCCCTCGCGGTGATGATAGATTCCGAAGCCTGGCCGGTTATCGCGCGCGTCTTTCTGCGTGCGCCAGAAGGAATCGGCGAGATACGAACGCCCCCCCAGCTGGCGGTCGGTCTTGAACAAGGGGCAGCCCATCTCCGTCGTGACCAGCGGCTTGGTGTAGTGCGCGGGGTAACGGGCCCAAGTCGTCATGCCGGCCAGCCGGCGAGCGTCAGGGTCGTTATAAGACCCGTCGCCAGACTGTCCGCGGACACCATGGAGGCGATACGTGTAGGAGGACTGCATGCCCACCGCGCCGGTCCCGAGATACCAGCCTGTGCTGGCGGCCTTGCCCACGGAAGCCGCTCTGCGCACGCCCATCTGGTAGTAGTTGCCGTGGGTGAGGCTGGCGGGCGCGGCGCCGCCAAGGTTCTTGACGTCTCCGGCCTCAGCCCCGGCGCCGTAGTTAACGACCTGGTTGTAGTAGGAGTCATAGGTGGCTTCATGCATGCGCGTGGCCGGGAGCTTCCAGGCTGGGCAATAGAAGACGTTGAGGTCGGCCAGATAGCCGCCGACGGCGAGATAACCAATGCCGACGGGGCCTGCCTGGAGCGTGCCCTGAGCGTCCACGCGGCGGCTGGGGCTGTCGTTGTTCGATCCAAAAGCGATGCACATCTGGTCGTCGACGCCGCCGCCGGCGGAGTTCGTGATGGGCGCGGCGGCGACCTGGTTGGTGGAGAAGATGCTTGTAGAGCGGCTGTCCTGGTAGACGCCGGTATCGATCGTGTGCAGGTACGTGGGATAGAGGCCGCCGCGCATGTTGTGCGGGGCGCGGCCGTAGGCCGGCTTGTTTGGAAAATACCCGCTGTAGTCGCCGGTGTAGGCTTCCATGGCCTTGGCGATCTGGTTCATGTTGGTCATGCAGCTTGCGCGGCGGGCCTTTTCACGAGCGGCCGCCAGCGCGGGGAGCAACATGGCGGCAAGGATGGCAATGATCGCCACGACCACGAGCAGCTCGATGAGCGTAAAGCCGGTCATGCGCATGGGCAGGCCGCGTTTTCCAAGGAGTCGCATCCTTTCTCTTCCTCCACTCTGAACTCCGGTCGAAGCCGATCTCGTCTCGATCCCGACTCAGCCGACCAACGAATGGTCCAACGCGTGCTCTTGCATCCACTGCGATGGCGCGTAGGCGCGCAGCATCTCCTGGCCTTCCTCCAGCGCCGTCTCCGGCTCGCAAGCGCCGGTCATGGCGCGGTTCATCATGCGCTGGATGATGGTGTGCGTTTCAAAGTTGCGCGGCACGTCAAACGTGGCCAGGCCGTGGTAATGTCCGTACTCATAGAACTGGCGCTCCACGCCGCTGGTTGACATGACCATGGGCGCCATGTCGGAGCGCGCCGGGGCTTCGTGAGCTTCGCAGAAGGCGATTTCCTGGCCTTCGGACGAGAGCAGGAAGCGGATGAGCTCCCAGGCGGCATCGCGCTCGCGGCGAGACCACCGGGCCCGCGACATGACGCAGAGGAACTCGCCACGGATGACAGTGTAGGGCGAAGAGCTCGCGTCGGGAATCGGGAACGGGACGCCCCGGACGTCGCGTCCGGGCTGTTGCTCCTGGGCCCAAAGGCCATTGACCGACATGCGGAAGGCGGTACGGCCGGTGTTGAAGGCCTGGACGCTCTTTTCCGTCTCCAAGAGGCCTTCCTGGTAGAGCGTGCGCAGGAACCGGAGGAAGCGTTCATTGCCTGGGGTGTCGAGGCAAGGCTCGCGCGTGTCCTGGCGAACGAGCATCCGGCCGCCGTTGGCGCTGTAGAAATAAGGAAAGAAGCGGGTGACGAACTGCGCGCCATCGAAGGTTTCCAGGCTGGCGGCTCTAAGGCCGGCGGCCCTGACCTGGCGGCAGG
>CAYYEE010000374.1:0-4888 GCA_964470775.1 uncultured Planctomycetota bacterium
GTTCCTGCACCCTCACGGTGGCGTCCATCTCCTTGGCGTTTGCCCCGGCGTCACGCAGCCGGGCCGCAGCCTGGGTGTCGTGCTCGTCCGCAATCTCGCCGAGCAACTCCTCGATAATATCCTCAATCGTGATCAGGCCGGAGGTACCGCCGTACTCATCCAGAACGATGCCCATATGAAGCTTTCGTCTCTGAAACTCTTCAAGCAGGTCAGCCACGTTTTTTGTTTCGGGGACAAAGAACGGCTCCCGCATCAGCTCGCGCGTGAAGGCCTCGCGCCAGCCAGGGCTCTGCACGCGTTTCAGGATGTCCTTTACGTGGACCACGCCAACGATCAGGTCGCGGTTCTCGCGGAAGACGGGAAAGCGGGAGTAGCCGCTGCGGGTGGCCGTCTCCAGCGCCTGGGCCACGGTCTCGCTCTCGTTCATGAAGACCATGTTGATCCGCTGGGTCATGATTTCAGAGACAGCGACCGTCTGCAAGCGGATGAGCGAGCGATAGAACTCGTGGGCCTCCTCCTCGACCTTTTCCGCCTCTTGTTCGGGAGTCTCGGCCGAGCCAGGCTGCTCAACGCGGCCGCTGGCCGAGGCCGAGCGGCCAAGGAGCGGCCGGAAAAGCATGGGAGCCCACAAGTCCACAATGCGCTCGCCCATGCGGTCGGCCACAAGCTCCGGCGCGCACCACGCGACCACGAGGGCGCAGGCCGCAGGAAGGACCAACGGCAGCCATTCCCCCCCTACCGAAAGCTTGGCCGCCAACGCGACGAGCCCCCAGGACATGGCGGCCAGCCCCAGCGCGCCCGCCACATGACAATAGAGACTGATGGTGTCTGCGTTTTCCAGGCTGAACTCCATCCGTTGCCTGCGTGGGCGGTTCTCGACCTCGACGACGCGGCTCCATGGAAAAAGAGTGATGGCGCGTTCGAAAGTAAAGGCGGCCATCGTCAGGCCACCTCCTCCAACCGCAGCCAGCCACGGCGCCACTCCGCTGGTCACGACAACCTCCTCAAAAGAGTTGTGTTCCAAGAATCGCCTTGCGTCTTCCAAAACACAACGCGATATGGGCGCGGTCCGTAACCCACGTCACAAGCTCGGCTAGACAAAGGGGCTCTGGTGAATCCCCGCCGCGGCGAGGACTTCTCTTTCTCGCCGGCGCATCCTCCGCCTCATGGCCGGAGTGCGGTCGTCGTAGCCAGCTACGTGCAGGACGCCGTGAACGACGTACAGCGCGAGTTCATCGCTTGGGGGCCTGCGGCGCCTGCGAGCCTCGGCTACGGCTCGGTCGGCGGAGGCGATCACCTCGCCCACGATCCTTTCGCCGCCTTCGCTTTCGTCATCCAGGTCAAAGGAAATGACGTCCGTCGGCCCGGGTTGTCCGAGATGCTCCTCGTGGAGCGCGGCAATCTCCTCGTCGCTGACAATGACCACGCTCAGCGCGGCGCCGTCCCACTCTCCGGGCGCGGCCAAGCGACACAAACGCCGCAACAGCGCCCTGTCCAGCTTCAGCGTCTTCTGCCGGTTTGTGATGGCCACCTTCAGCATCGCGTCTCGCATGTCAGGTCTTGGGCGAACCGGTCTCGGCCGAGGCGCGCAACGGGACCAGCCGGGGGACTTCGGGGTACTTGATGCGCTGGTGGAACAAGGCCAGCAGACTGCGGATCAGGCTGTCTTCGATCTTGCGCACGTCGGCGAACGTGAGATCCGCCTCGTCAAGCTGACGGTCCATCAGGCGCTTGCGGGCGATGTCGCGAACAAGGCTCTC
Source organism: uncultured Planctomycetota bacterium (assembly GCA_964470775.1). Lineage (GTDB taxonomy): Bacteria > Planctomycetota > Brocadiia > CAIUPP01 > CAYYEE01 > CAYYEE01. The sequence goes on from CAYYEE010000374.1 coordinate 1,761, forward strand.
GACGCGCGCGGGCGTGGGCTCGGACAATGACCGCGTCGCGGACTCAACCGAGTCGGCCAGGAGCACGATGCCCGCTTCGCGTGTAGCGGGGTTGGGGCCGCGATAGCGGAACATGTCCCGATTCACCTCTCCCGGTTCGGCGGCTTCACGCAGCGCCTCATTGTAGAAGTACTCCACAACCGTGGTGCCGTGGTGCTGCTCGATGAGACGGCGTATCTGCGAAGGGAGGTTGTACTGCTCAGCCAGCCCGGCGCCGTCCTTGGTGTGGGACGTGATGATGAGCGTGCTCAGCATGGGCGACAGACCCAGGTGCGGACTGGGCCTGCCTTCGGTGTTCTCGATGAAGTACTCAGGCTTGCGCAGCTTGCCGACGTCATGCAGGTACCCCCCTGCCCTGGCCAGCAGCGCGTTGGCGCCAATGGCCTCGGCGGCCGCTTCAGCGAGAGTGCCCACCATCATGCTGTGGTGAAAGGTGCCGGGCGCTTCGAGAGCCAGCCGGCGAAGCAGCGGCTGGTTGCGATCGGACCACTCGATGAGGCTCAGGTCCGTGACAAAGCCCAGCGCGCGCTCGGCGTAGGGAAGAACGCCGGACAAGACGAAGCCGACCGTCATGCCATTGACCAGGGCAACGATGGAATCCGCAAGCAGGCGTCCCGTCGTGGGGAACGTGTCAACCCACGGTATCTGACCAAGGCCCCACACAGCGGCGCACTGGGCCAGCCCGGCCAGGAATCCCGCCTCGATGAGCTGCGTGCGGCGGCGCAGCCGCGAGATGTGGGCCACACCGACCCCGGCGCCGGCCACCATGCTCACGACCTGAGCCAGACTGCCCCGCAACATGCACGTCATCAAGAAGGTGAGGGCCAGCGTGGCGCCCATGCTGAACCGGGGCCCGTAGAGAAGCGACAGGAGTAGCGCGCCGAGAATGACTGGCGCCAGGAAGATCGGCCAGCCGAGCGTGGCGACCACCCACCCCGTCAACAACACGGCTACGGCTATGAGGCCCATGACCGCAAAGCGGGTGTTGGATCGCATCAGGTCGCGCTGGTTCTTGACCAGGAACACGCCCGTGCCCGCGAAGACCAGCAACGTTACCACCGCCACCCCGGCTAATCGGCGAGCCGCGGCCACGGGCCCCAAACGACCTCCGCCGCTCCGCAGCATAGCGGCGTACGCCTCCCGGACCTCGTTGGCTTGCTGAAGGGTGACCACGTCTCCATACCAAACGATGGTCGAGCCCGCGCTGATCTTGCTATGCACCGGCTGCACGGCATGGGTGGCCTCACGCACCGCTTTCCGCGTATCCTGCTCGTTGAACTCGAGGGTGGGCTTGGCCAAGCGCATCACAAGCGACGTCAAAGCGGACCGAAGGGCCGGCGGATCGCTGGGCGCGAACAGCGGCTTCAGACGCTCTTCCAGCATCTCCTGGAATTTGCCTGGAAACTCGATGGTCTCGTGGAACAGGTCCGCCTCCTGCATGTGCGCGCCGCCGCGTTCACGCACGGTGATGCGGAAACGCGAGGACTGGAGCTCCTTCTGACGGTGCTTTTCGTCAATCACTCCACGCTCAGCGGCGGCGGAACAGAACTCCTTGAGCGCGGCGCCGACGTCGGAAATCAGTTTGGGGCGCAGCCCGGCCCCAAGGGCCTTCAACTCGTCCGAGCTCAGCCAGCGCTCCATTCCCGCCCGCACCCCGCTTTCGGCCGCGCGCGCGCGTTCCAAGATGCGGGTCACCTCGTCTGGCACGGCCAGCAGGGCGCCAGGGCGATCGTTGAACACGCGGGGAGTGACCCGCTCGGCTTCCTGCCGGCGGCGCGCCGTGGCCGCACGGTCCTCGACGCTGAAGTCCACGGCCGCCACATAGTCGCGCAGGGCCACGTCGCCCGGACGCAGGAGGGGCGGCAGCGGCAGATAGACGAGGAGAACCGTGCACGCGTAGAGGAGGATGACCCAGACCCAGCGAACAAACAGCCGCGCCGGTCCCATGTCGGCGTGGGCGTCACGGCGAGCAGCGGGACGCGTCCTCTCCGGGAGGCGGCGGAGCGGCCGGGATGTCTTCCGGTTCCACATCATTGCCGTCTCGTCATGTTGTCTCCCGCGAGACAGACGCGGGGGAATGGGCCTGGGAGGCTGGCGCGGCGCTGGAGGAGCGGACAGATGCGGCGGAAGGCCCGTGCGCCGCTCCGGCTCGCCGCTCGTCCCTGAGGCGATAGGCGTCCACGATGTCCTGGACCAGCCGGTGGCGGACGATGTCGGCCTGGCCAAGAGTGATCATGGCGACGCTGCGGACGTGGGACAGGACGTCCATGGCTTCCTTCATGCCGGACTCCTGGCCGGAGGGCAGGTCCGTCTGACTCAGGTCGCCGGTGACCACGGCGCGGGAGTGCGCGCCCAGGCGTGTGAGGAACATGCGCATTTGGCCCGGCGTGCAGTTCTGCCCCTCGTCAAGAATGATGAAGGCGTGGTCTAGCGTGCGGCCTCGCATGTAGGCGAGCGGAGCGACTTCCACGATGTCCATTTCGGCGTAGCGGCGCAACTGCTCAAGCGCCATCATGTCGCCCAGGGCATCGTAAAGCGGACGCAGGTACGGATTCACCTTCGCCTGGAAGTCGCCAGGCAGAAAACCCAGCTTCTCGCCCGCCTCCACAGCCGGCCGCGTCAGGACGATGCGTTTGGCCGCGCCGGAGCGCAGGGCCGACACCGCGGCCGCGACCGCAAGATACGTTTTGCCCGCGCCGGCCGGCCCGGCGCAGAAGACAAGGTCGCACTCGCGCAACGCGCGGGCGTATGCCGCCTGTCCGGACGTCTTGGCGCGAACCGTCACGCCAGGGGCGATCACGTCAAACCCATCGCCATGCTCCGCCTCCCCCCCTTCCGCGGCGGAAACGATGGCTTGCTCCACTTCGTAGCCGCGAAGGAAACCGCGCTCGCGAATGAGGTGGACAAGATCCAGAAAAATGCCTTGAACTCGCCGCACCGTCTCCTGCGGCCCCTCGATGACCAGGGTTTCGCCGCGCATGGCCAGCCGCACCGAGAACGCGTCCCGCACCAGGCGCAGGTGTCTGTCATGGTGGCCCAGGATCATTTGGGCTTCACGGGCGCTGGAGAAGGCAAGGCTTTCTGTGATG
>CAYYEE010000375.1:0-4886 GCA_964470775.1 uncultured Planctomycetota bacterium
CGCGGTCTCGCGGAGGGTGGTTTTTGGGGGTGCGGCGGCTTCGGGGGTTTTGGCGGGGAGTTCGTTGATGGTGGGGGGCTTGCGGGTGGCGCGGGGGATGACGCGGCGGATGCCCGTGGGGTCTTCGATGACAATGGTTTGGTCTTCGGTGATCTCGACGAGGGAGCAGCCTGTGTTGAGCTCGACGGGGATGAGACGCAAGGCGCCGGTGGCGGTCTTGGCGCGGGCGCGGAAGGGGTCGCGGGCCGGGCGAATGGGATCGCCTGCTTTGAACCTGGCGTCCTCTCCGAGCCAGGCGCCGTGTTCGGGGTCGTAGCGGGCGTAGCGGAGGACAGCGGAGGCGCCTTCGGCGCCGCGCATGACGCTGGTGAAGCAGATGGTCCAGTTGCGGAGGCGGTCAACGGGGATGAGGGCGGAGTCGCGGCCTTGGCCGCTGGACAACGCGGCCAGGATGAACTCGGGGCCTGGGATGGCGGGGATGGCTCCGGCGCCGGCGCTTGGGGACAGGGAGGCGACGCACCAGCGGTCGGGTTCGTCGCCGAGCCACGACACGCCTTTGATGACGCGGAAGTAGGCGGGGGGCGCGGGGCGGGGCGGGGCGGGATCCGGCGGCGGGCTGGCGCGCAGGCTCTGCTGCCATTGCTCGATGGCCTTGGCGTAGTCGGCGCGGACGCTAGGGGGGAGATCATCCTCGGCGCCGGGCCAGGGGGTGGCGACCCATTCGGCCAGGTTGCCGGCCATGTCGAGGGCGCCGCAGGGGCTGCGGTCGGCGGTGGCTTGGCCTGGCTGGCAAGGGCCGTAGCCGATGTTGACGCCCTTGGCGGCCCACTCCTGTCCCCACGGATAGGGGCGGCCGTCCGGGCCGCGGGCCGCGGCTTCCCATTCTTCTTCGGTGGGCAGGCGTTTGCCGGCCCACTTCGCGTAGGCGGCGGCGTTATCGTAAGAGACATGATTGACGGGGAGCAGGGGGTTGTCTTCCTGGGGCCCTTCGGGGTTGCCCGGCCAGTTGTTGGGGTCGCCTTGTGGTTGCGAGCTGGCTCGCTTGGCGCCGGCGACGGCGAGGAACTTCCGGAAGCTGGCGACGTTGACCTCGGCGGCGTCAACGTAGAGGCCGTAGGGCAGGCGAAATTGGCGGCGGGGGTTCTCCTTGGAACCGCCGACGACGTAGCCGCCGGGTGGCAGGAGGACCATGCCTTCAGGGGGCGGAATAAGCGGCAGGACGCGGGCCAGAAGGTCAAGGGCCTTCTGGTTGTGGGGGACGATGTCGAGAGCGGCGCGGCAGGCGCTGAGGGCTTGCTGGGGCTGGGAAGCGGAGAGGGCGGCCTGGGCGGCGTTGAGGTTCTTCTGGAGGTCGGCCAGTCTGCCATTGATGGCGGTGATGGCGGCGCGGATGTCGTCGCCGCCGTTGTACGCGCGCAGGGCGGCGCCGTATTCGGCGAGGGCGGCCTCGAAGTCAGCCTTGGCGACGGCGGCCTCGGCGCGGGCCACGGAGGCCTTGAGGCACTCGGCGCGGAGGTCCTCCATCTCCTTTGCGGCTCGGGCGCGGAGAGAGGAGACGCGGCTGTATTGCCGGTGGGCGAGAAAGGCGCTGAGGCGCTGGTAGGCGCCGAGCGAGTCGCCGGCGGCGCGGAGCTTGGCGGCTTGGCCAAGTTCGGCCTCGGCGGCGTGCAGGAAGTCGCGGAGGCGCTTGATCTCGTTTTGGGCGTGAGTGGCCTCGCGGGATCGCGGGTATTCATCCACGATCTTTTGGCAGGCGGAAATGGCTTTCTGGTGTTCGCCTTGTTCCTCGAGGCGGATGGCTTCGCGCTGGAGGTTGATGGCGGCGCTGGAGGTGGTGGAGGCGCTGAGGACGAGGTAGAGGACCAGGCCGAGGACGGCGACGATGACAGCGAGGATGGCGATGGGGCCGGCGGGGACGTTGAGGGGTTCTGAGGTCCGGCGCACGGCGGGGCGGCTGGGGCGGCGTTTCTGCTTCTTGCTCTTGGCGTCTGCCGGGCGGGTCTGGGCGTGGCGGGCTTCGATGCGGCGGCGGTAGTCGAGGGCTGTGGAGTCCTCTGGGCTCATCTCCAGGACGTTGCGCACCAGGGCGAGCGCTTCCTCGACATCGCCGCGCTCTTCGGCCTTGCGGGCGTCTTCCAGGAAGCGGCGCTTCATGGATTCGTTGCCGATTTTGTTGCGGACCAGGCTGATCTGGCGGTTGATTTCGGCGTTGTGGGGCCAGATCTTGGCGACTTGATAGAAGATATCCAGCGCGCCCTGGAGGTTGCCGGCCTTGTAGGCTTCGCCGGCGCGGACAAGCAAAGCCCGGCCTTCGTTGAGTTTGCCTTCAACGGCCGCGCGGCGCGTCTGCAAGTCCTTGTAGGTGGGGGGCAGGCTTTCCCAAATCTGGACGGCCTGGTCGAGGCGGCCTTCGGCGACCATGCGGCAGCCGGCTTCGTAGGTCTGGAACCAGTAGCGGTCGCGTTTGCGGGTGACTTTGCCGACCCACATGCGGGCGCTGGCGCGGACGCCAGTGAACTCGATGCCGGGCACCTCGATGATCTTCTGGAGCTCGGCGAGGGCTTCATCGTATTTCTTCTCTTTGTAGAGTTTGCGGACTTTGAGCTGGCGGCGCTCGACGCGCTGGCGGACTTTGAGGCGGTGGCCGGCGAGGTCGAAGCCGCAGTTTGGGGCGGGGCACACGGCCTGGTCGATGCGGACCTTGACGCCGCAGTTGGGGCAGGGCTCGAAGATCTCTTCGAGGCTGGCGCCGCACTTTTCGCATTTGAGGGCGTGGGGGGGGCTTTCGTGGCCGCATTTGGGGCAGCCGGTGAGGCTGTGGGTGACCTCGAACTCGGCGGCGGTTTCCTCGCGAGCCTCTTCCTCTTCGGCCTCTTTGGCGGTGATGGTGGGCGTAGAGGCGATCTGGTCAATGTCTTTGAGGAAGTCCTCGGCCCTCTGATAGCGCTCTTCGGGCTCCATGCGGAGGGCGCGGAGGACGGCGTCGTCGAGGCGGACGTCGAGGGAGGGGTTGATTTCCGAGGGCATCTTGAAACGGCCGAGGGGGAGCTGGCCGGTGATCATTTCGTAGAGGACGACGCCCATGCTGTAGAGGTCGGCGCGGCAGTCGACGCTCTTGGCGTCGAGGAGCTGCTCGGGGGCCATGTACTTGAGGGTGCCCATGGTCTGGCTGGTGCGGGTAAGGTCGAGGCCGCCGTCGGATTTGGCGAGATGGGCCAGGCCGAAGTCGGCGATCTTGATGATGCCCTCTTTGTTGATCATGATGTTGCCTGGCTTGATGTCGCGATGGACAACGCCCTTGTTGTGGGCGTAGGCCAGGCCGGTGAGGATCTGGTGGAGGAGTTCAAGGGCGCGCTTCTGGGGGATGACCTTCTCGCGCTGGATGACGTGCTTGAGGGTCTCGCCCTCGATGAGCTCCATGACGATGAAGTAGGTCTCGCCTTCGCAGCCGCGGTCAATGACGCTGACGACGTTGTAGTGGTTGAGGCTGGCGAGGACGGTGGCTTCGCTTTCGAAGCGTTCGACGAACTGGGGGTTGTGGGTGTACTCCTTGGGGAGTACTTTGATGGCGACGGGGCGGTTGAGGGAGAGCTGGCGTCCGCTGAAGACGACGGCCATGCCGCCCACGCCGAGAAGCCCCTCGATTTCGTAGTTGCCTACGCGCTGGCCGGCGTGGAAGCCTGGAGCGATCTCCTTGGCCTTCTGGATATCGCTCTCGCCGGCCTTGCGGGGAATGGGGGTGTCACACTTGGGGCAGAACAGGGTGTCGGGCGCCGGGTCTTGGCTGAGCTCAAAGACATGGGCGCACGCCGGGCACTCAATGGTCCGCTGCGACATGAAGCCAGTCTCCGGGGGCGTACGCTCCAAGCAAGCGCGAAACACTCCCTCCTGCTTCCGCCGTGTGGCAAGGAGGAAGCAATGCGGCTTGGAAAACGGCAATCATCCCTACCTTTGAGTATCCGCGAGGAAGGGGGAGTTGTCAAGGTCGAAAGAGGCATCAGCGCGGCGCCTGTTTCGGAGCGCCCAAACGCGCTGTTCATGGAAGCACAGTCTGTGCCGGGGGTCGCTATTGAGGTCGGTATCGGCGGCATGGAGCAGGCGATCGCGTCGGTACCGACGCCGACGCCGAGACCGACCGTGCTTCGTTGGTTTGGTGATCGATCGCCCGGGGAAGGGGGGGGACCCCTCGCAGAGCAAACGCTCAAACAAGAGGCCGATTGACACGCGTCGCAGAGGCGCTATAATCGGAGTTGTTGGGTTGCGCGTTCCAAAGGTCATTTCGCGAGGAGGCGGTCTTATGAAGTCGCTCGCTGGGCACAAGGAGATTGTGTCACGCCTCCACATGGACATGGCCTGAAGCGCGCTGATCGCGCGATCTGATCTGGCAGGCTGCTTCCAGTGGAAGCGGCCTGTTTTGTCTTCGGCTGGCCGCGGGCGTGATGTGCGTCCGTGGCCTTTCTCTTTTAACAAATACCGCGCCGGCCGGCTGTGTCCGCGCTGGGGCGCTTTCGGAGGTTCGAGCCGTGGATTTGAGAGACTTGGGCTGGCGGGAGTTCTTTGCGAGGCAGTTCGCGGGTCACGAGGCGGAGGGGCGCCGGCCCTGCCGCGTGGCGCGGCAGGAGATGGAGCATTATCTGCTCTGCGGCTCGGAGGGGGACTTTGACGCGGAGGTGTCGGGCCGGTTGAGGCTGGACGCGGCGCAGGGCGGGGCGTGGCCGGCGGTGGGGGACTGGGTGGCGGCGTCGCTGCGGCCGGAGGAGGGGCGGGCGACGATCCACGCGGTGCTGGACCGCCAGACGCGTTTCAGCCGCAGCGTCGCGTCCAACCGCAAGGCGGCGGCGGGCGCGATCGTGGAGCAGGTGGTGGCGGCGAACGTGGACTGGGTG
>CAYYEE010000376.1:0-4877 GCA_964470775.1 uncultured Planctomycetota bacterium
GTCATATTCGCCCGCGTCGCCCATCACGATGACCAGCCCGCCGGACCTGGCGTAATCCTCGACGCGCTTCACTTCGGCGGAGGTCATGGCCTGCGATGCGGCGACCAGCGCCGAGAGCCCTGTCGCGGGCGCGTCCTTGCCGCGCAGGTTGACTAGCTCGACATCATCGGCGCGGCTCACGGCCGCGGCCGCGGCCTCGAAGTCCCTCGCGGACCCGGCGATGACGCCGACGCGCCAGCCGGCCGCGCTGGCGGAAGCGGCCAGCGCAAGCAAGGCCGCCGTGGCTTGCAGAGCGTTTCGCATCGCGGCTCACTCGAAAACAAGGTCAGGATAGGCGGTCGTGTCGTTGAAGCTCTGCGTCCATGTCACGCCCGAGTACTCCATGCCGCGGCGGGAGCGGCCGACAAACGCCTTCCACACGTCGCCCTTGGCCGGCGGGGCGCTGATGGCGTCAAACGGCGCCGTGGTGAAGAGCGGCCAGGGCAGAAACACCTGGGCGGACCAGGACTCCCCGGGCTGGACGCCGACCTTGACCGTCCAATCCGGATTCCATCGCTTGTTGAGCTCCACGAGACCGCCGGCCAGAGGCTCGGGCAGCATGTCGAGGCGCTGGCCCGCGGAGTTGAGCACGAGATGGCAGCGCCGCCCGTTCTTGGGGTCGGGAATGAAGAACAACTCGACCTCGTCGTCTCGGAAGATGGCGAAGTCGTCTCGTTTCTCCGCGCTGGCCGCCAGGCTGTCGGTGCTGTCTTCGCGGCAGATGATGGACACGTAGAGACCGTCTTTGCCGCGCAGGAAACGGACGCTGGTCTGCGCCTCGGGATAGACGATGCGGCCGCGGCGGTCCTTGCCAGCGGCGAGGAAGCCGGTGGTCTCGGGCGCGGCGCGCCACGCGGCGTCGTTGGGCCAGGCGCCGGCGGCGAGGTCCGCTGGCGCGGCGGCGCAGACAAGCCGGCGCTTGGCGGCCTTGGCCACAGCCTCCTTGGACGCGGCGCGCTCGGCCGTGGCGCCGCCCGAGGCGATTGCGGCTCGCAACGCGGCGAACCGCTTCAGGAACACCTTCTCGATATACTCGTCCCTCCATATCGGCGGGGCGCGCTTGCCGTCGACCAAGCCGCACAAGGCCCACTCCGTCCCGGCGACCCGCTCCTCCGCCAGCCGGCGGCCTGCTTCCTTCATCATGGCCTCGCCTTTGTCCACGGCCGCGAGCGCCTGGGCCGCCTGGTCCTGCTCGATAAGGTCGTTCGCCAGGACGTATTGCTCCTGGGCTGGAGCCAGGCTCTCGATCAGCACGGCGAACCGGCGCAGCGACTCAAGTTCCTTGCGTTCGCCTGCGGACAAATCCGCCTGCGCAAGAGCTTTGTCCATGATCGCCACGCCCTCCCGGCCGGATTTAGCTTGCTCGCGCAGTATTTCCGCCGCGTCCGGCGCGGGCGTGCGCGCCAGGTGGTGGCTGTCCATGTAGCTGCGGCAGTGCTGGCGCGCGATGATGGGCATGGCCACCCAAACCGGGCGGAAGGGCAGCGAGCGGAACTGCGCCACGACATCGGCCAGCTTCTCGCCATAGACACGCTGGCACACGGCGCGGAGCACGCCGGCCATGGCAGGGGGGCAGGCGCCGTCGAACCCGGAGTGCGACTCCTTGTAGTCGAAGTCGAGCGACGCGCCGGGCGAGTCGGTGTTCCACGCGTATTGCAGCGTCAGCCACTGGTTCACTTCGCCGCGCGCCCACAGGTTGAAGTAGAGCGAGTCCTCGTTGGGATAGAAGAATGTCTTGGCGTAGCGGCCTTGATAGGTCGTGAACGGCCAGTCCACGCCCACCATGACGCCGTCGCGCATGATGGCGTGGTGAATCTCTTGGTAAACCATGAAGGGCCGGCCCCGGTAAAACGCGTGGAACTGGTCATAGTCCTTGCGCCGGCCCTCGCGCAGAGTGACGCCCACGTCCGCGGGCATGAGCTCTCCGAGCCGCTTGAGGAACCGCGCGAACGTCTCGCCTCGTTCCAGGTAGTCCGGGCTGTAGGGGTGGATGGAGGCGTAGACCTTGAGGCCGGGGACGTGGCGCCGCAGGGTCTCGGTGTAGACGCGGATCAGGTTGGCGTCCGCGGCGGCGCGGTCGTCGCCAAAGCGCGCGCGGTCCGCGTCGGAGCGGTTGGCCCAGTTCTCGTTGATCGTGTCCGCGTGATGCACAAACGCGACGCTGACGCCGAAGTGGGCCAGGGCCTTGCCCACCGCGTCGAAGCGTTCGCGCAGCAGCTCGTCGTCGCCCCAGGTGTGGAAACCGCCGGACAACTGCATGAGTCCCTTGTAGCGCGGGTCCTTTTCGTGTTTCCTCACCAGCCCAACGGCGCTCTTGGCGTAGTAGCTGCAGAAGACGCCGCGCTGGCGCGCATAAGCGATGACCTTACGGAGATACTCGTAGTCGCCGCTCGCGGCGGCCTCGATCAGCGAGTCGTCGCCGTCGCGGCCGAAGAACCATGACGAGAGCTCGATGCAGTTCCGTTTGGAGGCGAGCAGTGTGTCGTCGATGAAGGCCTGGCCCTGGGCCACGGCCTTTGCCTGCCAGGCGGGGGTGCGGCGCAAGGCTGGGTCGGCCTCGTGCGGGACCACCTGGCGCATGTCGGTCATGCAGCGAATCTTGTAGTCGGGCCAGTCGCGCACTTGGGCGGGCCAGAGCGTGAGGCGTCCGTTCTCGACATTAAACAACTGGGCCAGCGTGACGCAGGCGTAGATGGCGCCGGCGCCGTCGCGGCCGGCCAGGAGGAAACGCCGCATGGCTGGGTCGTAGTGGATGACGTAGCCTTGGGATTCGGTGGGTCGCAACGCCGCGGGCAGCGATTGCAGTTTCTCTGGCCTGTCGCCTGTCACGACCTCAACGGCAACGCTCACGCCCTCTGGCGGATTCGGCGTCTTCACATCGCCGGCCAGCGAGGCGAGCCGCTTTTTGAGCAGGTCGGCGCCGATCACGCTCATGGCCGCGCCGTCCGTGGTTACGCTGACCCCGGCCGCGTTCAAGGCCAGCTTGGCGGGCGCAGGCTCGAAGTGGCGGGGGATGGGGAGGACAACAGGCGGCGCCGCAAGGGCCAGAAGCGTCGAGAACGCCACGGCCAGCCCGGCGCAGCGCGTTGGAGCCGTTAGGGTTTTCATTGGGTTTCCTCAAGGGGTCAATGCGCGCGGGCTCGGCCGCGGCTTCCTGTCTTGTCTGTTTCCGGCGCGGCGCGGCCGGTTGGGGGCGGGGCCGGTGGACTCTCTCACGATGAGACGAGCCTCCAGAACCACCTGCCTGGGCGGCGCGTCAGGATGCGCGATTCGCTCCAGCAAGAGCGACACCGCGGTCTCCGCCACCAATGGCGCCGGCTGATCCACGGTGGTGAGCGCCAACAGGCCATACGCGGCCATCTCCGTGTTGTCGAAGCCGACAATCGAGAGGTCTCTGGGGACGTTGAGCCCGAGTTCCTTGGCCGCGCGCAGCACACCCCACGCGCATAGATCGCTGTGGCAAAAGAGCGCCGTGGGTCTGCGTGGCCGCGACAGCACGGCCAAGGCGGCGTTGCGCGCGCCTTCCATGTCCCTCGGCGCCACGAACATCCATTCCTCGCGGATCGGCAGATCGGCCTCGGCCATGGCCTGGCGGAACCCAGCCACGCGCGTGCCGCGGTCGCCGGCGTGGGGCCCCGACGGCATGGGCAGATAGCCGATGTCGCGGTGTCCCAGCGCGATGAGGGCGCGGATTGCGTCGCGCGTTCCGGCCTCGCGGTCCGTGGTCACCGAGTCCACGGGCAGTCCGCTGGCGTTGCCCAGGACTACGAACGGCGCGCTGTTCCGGCATCGTTGCCACAGGTTGATGTCCTGCTCCGTGAGGAGGTTGGCCGTCACGATCATCCCGTCCACGCAGCGCCAGCGCAGCAGCTCCACCGCGTCGCGCAACGGCGCCTCCGCCGGCGCCAGGAGCGTGGCGAAGCCCTGCGCCTCGATGCGCCTCTGCACAGCCAGCGCCAGCCGGCCGAAGTGCGGGTTGTCCAAGTGGAAGACGGAGAGCCCGATCGTCCGCGTCCGGCATTCGCGCAGGCTCCGAGCCACCTCGTTGGGGCGGTAGTCGAGCTCGGCCGCGATCCGGCGGACCCGGCGCTTGGTCTCCTCGCCGATGTCCGCCGCGTCCTTGAGCGCGCGTGAAGCCGCGGCCGGTGTCACGCCCGCCCGTGCGGCGATTTCTCTGAGTGTCGCTCCCCGGTGCATGTCCTGCTTTTACTATATCGATATAGCTATGTCAATGGGAAAAGGTATTTATTGTTGCATAAGAAGCTGATGGGTTACACTTGTACAGTTCCGGGTCTTGAGGAAACGTGGAGAGAGACTTCTTGCCGATAGGATGTCCGAAGTCAGCGCTTGGAAGGAGGACACTCATAGGCAGGAGTTTGGATTGGACGTTGCGCAGAGGCACGAGGGGGTGATGCCGCTGCTGCGGCAGGAAGAGCCTGCGGCCGCGATCGCACGGCGGCATGGCTTCCGCGAGGCGACGCTGTGTCGGCTGCGGGACGAGTGCCTGGCGGCGGGGAAGGAGGCTCTGAGCCACGGACGCGGCAAGGGCCCGAAGGCCGCCGACCGTGCGGCCAAGCTGGAGAAGGCCCTTGCCCACCGGGACCGCGTGATCGGCGAATTGACGATCGCCAACCGCATTTTAAAAAAGTTGAGGAGGGACTGCTTTGAGTCCCGAGTTCCGCCAGGCGGTGAGGGAAGGACTTCAGGAGCGTCCCGGCTCGCGCCTGACGAAGGTCCTTTACGGCCCGGGCGTGGTCCAATCGCGCTGGTACGCGCTGCCGGCGCCCGAAGGCCAGCGCCGCAAGCGCGGTCCCAAGGCCAAGGAGGTCCCGCCGCCG
>CAYYEE010000377.1:0-4867 GCA_964470775.1 uncultured Planctomycetota bacterium
GTTGCGATCCCGCCGTTGGCGGGCTGAGGCGCCATGTCCCCGCCGGCGCGGTGTCGTTTTCAACGGGCCGCCAGGCCAGGTCCCCGGTCCACTCGCCTTTCTTGGCGTTGGGCTGCTCCGGGGGAACGGCGCCGGCGCTGACGAGGCAGGCCAACGCTGCGGCGCACGGGGCGAGGCGGCGGCTCATTCACTTGACCTCGAACACAACGCATTCGTGTTTCGGGATCGTGACCGTGACCTTGACGCCGCCGGCCTCGACCTTGCCCAGCTTCATCATCTGGCGGACTTTGGGTTGGGCGCCGGCGTGGAGCGCGGCGGGGTCGAGCGTCAACGTGACGCGCTGATCAACGCCGCTCAGGTTCGTGGCGGTGACCAGGGCGCCGCCGTCTTTGGCGGGCTTGCGGTAGGCGCTGGCCTTGACCTCGTCCGTCTGGCCGGCGATCTGAGCCGCGTTGCTCCAATAGGGCAGGAAGTCCGCGTCCACGATGCCGCCGAAGCGGTTCTGCGCTTCGAACAGTTCGAAGATGAGGTTCTCATCAATATAGACGTTCCAGGGCTGGACGTCATGGAGCAGCAGCCGGCCGAGAAGGATGCGGCTCTGTTCGAGGCGGTTGGGCTCGAAATGCTGGCGCTGGGGGATCCAGTAGGCGCCGATGCCGAGGGAAGCGGACTGCCCGCGGATGCGGAGCAGGTCCAGGGGCAGGGTCTTCTCGTAGTTGTCCTTGATGTCTTCTCCCTGGAAGGCCGCGTCTCCGAAGCCGTGAACGGCCATGAGCGGCATCGTTCCGGCGTGGATAATGAGCCAGGTGGGCCTATTCGTGTCTTTGCCGTAGGTCTTGAGCATGGTATAGAGGCGCTTGAGGAGATCGCGCGTCTCGAAGAGCGCGTAGACCTTTCGGCGCACGCCGTCGCGCTGGTACCAGACGAGGTCGCTGGTCTTGCCGTATCTGCCGCCCGTGGACTTGACCCAGCAGTTGTCCCAGTAGAGGCCGTCCTGGTCATAGGTCCGGAGGAAGGTGTCGAGCATCCAGGTCTGCCAGTCGGCCCAGTCCTTGGAGGGGTAGACCGCGTACCAGGAGCCGTCGTGTTCGAGGTTGTAGTACTGCTTCATGCGGAACTTCCACATGGGCATGGTTTCGGAGGTGTAGTCGGGGAGGAAGTACTGGACGCATTTGTGGCCTTGGGCGTGTCTTCGGTCTGCGGCGGCGCGGAAGTCCTTTGGGTTTTCGGCCAGAGGCACGTTGCCGTCCACGAGCCCCCAGTTGGACATGTACACGTAGTAAGTCCCAGACTCGCGGTCGGTCTTCTTGTATTCGGGCAACGTGCGCAAGGTGGCCTCGCCTTGGCGGCTGAAACGCCACTTGCGCCAGCCGGCGCTGTCCTTGACCGGGGTGGCCTGGACGGCGAAGGAGAGCTTCCAGGGGCGGGGGAGGGTCCAGGGCTTTTCGCAGAAGGCCCAGACAATGTCAACGGAGTTGTCGGTTCTTTCCAGGCGGATCATGCCCTGGCGGTCCACTTCCTGCCATGGCTCGTCGGAGGGGATGGAAACCTGCAAGCCGCGGTCGTCGTCGCCGAGATGACAATAGACGGCGAAGTCGGCGCTGACAAACGCGCCCTTCTTGGATGGCGTCAGGCCGCGCAATTCGCCCCATTTGTTGAAGGCGCTGAAGTTGGAGTCGGCGTAGTAGTAGGCGGCGCGTTCGGGCTTGACGGGGAAGCGCAGTTCGAGGCTGTCCACTTGGGCGGCGGCCAGGGGATGGATTTGGACGTCGTAGCGGATGAAGCCGTCGAACTCGGCCGTGACGCGCCACTCGAGGACGCCGATCTCGCTGTCGCTGGAGCCAATCCACGTGATGGAGTTGGCGTTCTCGGAGAGTTGGGTCCACGTCTTCGGCTTCCAGATCACCTCGCGACCTCTTGCGCGCGCGGCCAGGCGGACCGGCCGAGCGAGCAGTTCTTCTCCGCGCGAGACCACGCGCCGGAGGAGGCTGCCGCCGTCGAGACCGTACTCGCGGCCCCAGCAGCGGAACCCGGAGGGCGCTGGTTCGATGGGTTTCCAAGGTTCGGGGGGAACGTCGAGGATGCCAATATGGTTCCCTTGCCACTCGCGGCCGTCGCCGGGGTACTCGAACGGCTGCTTGACCGTTGCGGCCACCTTGCCCGAGTTCGCGTCCTTCAATTCCAGCACAAGGGCGCAGGGGCCTTTCTGGAGGGAGGCGTAGGGAATCCTGCCGGTGAACGTCCGGTTCTTCCGCAACGCTGGGACCGGGGGATTGTCCTTGGCGTTGGTCTGAGCCACCTCGATGCGCAAGGCGGCGTCATAGTCCTGGCCGGCGTAGCGGGGGTTGAGCTCGGCTTCCACAACGATCGTCCGGCTGCCGAGGTCGGCGTCCCAGGTCATCCGGCGCACCACGGGTTCGATGCCCGCGGGGATATCCTCGCCTGGGCGGCGCGTCTTCGAGGCTTTGTACGCCCATTGGGCTTCGGCCTCGCTCAGGGCGCGGCCGTAGATGTAGACCTCGTCAATCATCGTTGAGAAGCTGACGACTTCGTCGAACGCGATGTCGCCCACGGTGAACTTGCCCGTCAGCTTCCGAGGGAGATGGGGGTTGACCTGGCGCGCATAGGCGGGCTTTTCTTTTCCGTTCACGTACACGCGCGTTTCGCCGTCTTTCCACGTGGCCAGGAGGTGGTCCCATCGTCCCTGCTTCATCTCGGCGCCGAGGTAGTTCTGCGCGCAGGTGTACGGCGCCTTCTCGGTGGCGGTGAGCAGCAGAAGCGCGCGCGAGGCGCTGTAGCGGTAGAGCTGGATCCAGCTTGGGTCCATGGCCTTGAAGAAGATGTGGTGATGCGAGTCGGCGGAGTCCCAGTTGACCGGGCAGACGCACATCTCGATGGAGCCCTCGGCCGCGTTCAAGTTGCCGGCTACTTCATATTGAAGGTTGCCCTCGGCAAAGCCGCAGCGAGCGGCCAGCCCCCGGAAACCCTCCGCAAGAGGCGGCTGGCCCTTCGTGAAGGACGCCTTGCCGTTGCCGAGCGAGACGCCAGCGTCATACCCGGTGTCGAACCCCGCGTAGAAGAGCAGGCCGGAGGGATTCGCCTGGGCACGGGCCAGGGCCGGGAAGAGCAGACACGCCAAAAGGCAACAGGCGACCAGCCCAGAGGTGCGAACCGCGCTACTCATTGTGGGTTGCCTCCAATGGGGTTGGACGGCTCCTGCCGGGCGTCAAGGTCCAGGACAGGACCCAAGCAGGCGCTTGACACTCTCCCGGCGTGGTACTATATTCCTACGCGGGATCACTGATATTGTCAAGTACAGTGGACTCACGGCCAGGCAAACAGCAGGGATCCGTCACACGGGTAGCAGCCTGTTGAAAATGTCGCGTCTGTTCCGGAGACACGTTGCGATCGCGCCGTTGGCAGGCTGAGGCGCCATGTCCCGGCCGACGCGGTGTCTTTTTCAACGGGCCGGTAGGAGGCTGAATCCGATGGCGACGCGCGGTTCGGCAAAAGACGCCTTGAACGCTCGTGTCACTTACATGCTGCGCCGCACCCTGACGCCCTGGAAGCTGGACGAGACCATTGATGAGGCCGTGGACTTTTGTCGGCGGAACCTGGTTGATGAGATCATGTGGATCTCCGAGAGCCATGCCCGTTACCGCGAGCTCCTGCCGTTGGCAGCGGTTGAGGCGCTCCTGCCCGGCCTGCGCGCGGCCAAGGCGCGCGGCGAGGCCGCGGGCATTGTTTACTCGATCAACCCGCTCACCACGCTCGGCCACGGCGACTACGGCGGCGACGGCGCCAAGACCCACCCGGGCATGGAGTTCATGGTGGATTACCGGGGCGGCCGGGCCAAGTTCTGCCCCTGTCCCTTGTCGCCGGTCTGGCGCGACTTGATCGCCAAGACCTACGCGCTCTACGCCTCCACGCGTCCCGCGCGTCTGTGGATGGAGGACGACTTCCGCTATTTCGGCCACGGGCCCAACATGTCGTTTGGGTGCTACTGCGACCGGCACATGGCGGATTTCGGCCGGCGGATGGGGCGGGCCATCGGGCGCGAGGAGCTCGTCGGCGCCATCCTGCGGCCGGGCCAGCCGCACCCGTTGCGAGCGGCGTGGCTGGAGTTCCTGGAGTGGACGCTGGCCGACGCGGCGGCGATGGTGGCGCGGGCCGTCCATGAGGTCAGTCCAGAGACGCGCCTGTGCTGGATGTCTTCCACGCCCGCGATCCACGAACTGGAGGGGCGGAGTCCGGCGGTCCAGATCAAGGCGTTCATGGACGGCGGGGAGTCGGCCATCCGCCTGTGCACGACGCACTACCACGAGAACTCGCCCCGCGACATGCTGATCCAGGACGAGGCGCTCAAGAAGATGACGATTCATCTTCCCGCCAACGTGAAGAAGTGCACGGAGATCGAGAGCATGCCGCACGGGCTCTACGCCAAGTCGGCCGAGCGCATCGCGGCGCAGATCGCGTGGGCGTGCGTGGTGAACGTGCCCAATCAAACGCTGAACATCTTCGACTTTATCGGGTCACCGCTGTCCGAGACGCCGTTGTACGCGGACATGCTGCGGACGCGCAAGCCGGCCTTTGACCGACTTGCGCGCTGCTTCGCCGCCGCCCCTAGGCCGCGCGGCATCGCCATCCCCAGCCACCCGCACGCGGCGCGGTTCGTGCGGACCAAGGCCGGCGCGGACATGAGGGAGTTGATGGCGCGCGACGGCGGATGGGCCGATCCGTTGAGGGCGTTCGGCATGTCGGTGGTGTGGGGCATGGACGAGGCGGTGACGGCGGTGACGGGGGAAGGGCTGCGCGGCTACACCGAAGACGAACTCGCGCTCACAGGCTGGACAGGTGCAGTGCTCCC
>CAYYEE010000378.1:0-4864 GCA_964470775.1 uncultured Planctomycetota bacterium
TCCATATCGCTTGTCTCATCATAACCCTCAGGAGGTTATGAAATGGCTTCTAGTCTTTCGATCCATTTGAGCTTTTCGGGCAGTTTGAGTTCGGTGGCGGAGGGGGCGTTCGAAATGTTTGAGATCGTCGTTGCCTGCTTCTTCTGGGTTTCCTCCATCTCCAGGATCTGGGCCTGCATTTTGGCCAGGACATCGTACTGTTTGTCCAATTCCTTGCGCAGGGCAGCAATGTCCTTGCTGTTGCTCTGAACCGCGGCATCCGACGCGAAACTGATTGCCTCGGTACCCCCTTGTGCTTTGATCTGTGGCGCAAAGCTGATCAGTACAGCCAGACACAGAATGTTCCACATGGTTTTTTCCATAGTTCACTCCACCACACAGTCCCGAATGCTGGCGCCTTGGCCGTTCCAAGGCATCCAGACCTGCACGGAAAAGATACCGATGTGGGATTAGGATTTTGCTCGCATCGCAATAGAATTCTGTTAGCGCAATGGAATTCTCTTCGAAGAAGGGTGGTGAGGATTCCTGAGTTCTTCAGAGTACGAACATGTTTTCTAAAGGGCCGCGAGCAGGTGGATGCTGAAGGTGCTGCCGCGTCCGGGGGTGTTTTCGACCGCGACGCGGCCTCCGTGTGCCTGTGCGATGTGCTTGACAATGGCCAATCCGAGACCCGCACCCCCAAGCGTACGGCTCCGGGCCTTAACGTCTCTTTCAGGATCGCGCTGTCCAGCGACAGCTCTGCAACCAGCTTCTTCAGACGGGCGTTTTCTTTTTGAACCGCCTTAAACTGCCTGGCCTGATTCACGTCCATCTGGCCGTACTGCTTCCGTCAGTTGTAGTACGTCGCCTCGCTAATTTGCATCTGCCTGCACACTTATTCCACCGTCTGCCCCCGGCCAGCTTGGCCTGGGCCTCCCGAAGCAACGACACAATCTGCTCCGGCCTGCGATTCTTCCGTTTCATAGGGCATCCTTTCTTTCAACTGTAACCGACTCATGTTATCGGATACCCTCCAATTCGCAATGGTACAGTTTGCGGGGGTCAGACCACCTCTAAAAGCGCGCAAGTTCTATAATCACAGGGGGATAGATTGACGATGAGACCCCTGCCTCCAGGGGCGTGCTAATTCGCGCGTTTCTAACCTCTCGCTAACGAAAAGAAAACATTAGGAATGTATTTGATAGTAGAAAACACGTGCTAACGTGTGAAATCCTAACCTCACAGTGTGCATGAAAGGAAAGACCATGAAGGACGGAGAAAGCAAGTTGAAGACATTTGCAGGCGCCCTGCTGATCTGCACCGTATTCACCGGCCTGACGCTTTTCGGGGCCTCCCGGGTCATCGGCGCCGACAAGTCCCTCTCAATCGACGGCTCCACCACCGTAGGACCCATCGGCGACGCCTTCGCTGAGGCCTTCAAGACCATGTACCCGGACGTCTCCATCACCGTCAGCAAGACCGGCAGCGGCGACGGCGCCAAGTCCCTTGTCGATGGCCTTTGCGACATCGCCATGATGAGCCGCTTCATGAAGGACATCGAATTCAAGAAGGCCGTCGTCAACGACGTCCTGCCCGTCGCCCACGTCATCGCGATGGATGGCGTCTGCGTCGTCGTCCACCCCTCCAATCCCGTGACGGCACTGACCACCGCCCAGGTCCGCAGCATCTACAAGGGCGAAATCACCAACTGGAGCCAGCTTGGCGGCCCGAACCTCGCCATCGTCCCCATCAGCCGCGACACCTCCTCCGGCACCTATGAGACCTTCAACGAGCTCGTCATGAACAAAGATAAGATGGCCGCCGGCGTCGAATACGTCAGCTCTAACCCGCAGGGCCACGCCCGCGTCAGCACCACCCAGGGCGCCGTCGCCTACGTCGGACTCGGCTTCATCGACAATAAGGTCAAGGCCCTCAAGATCGACGGTGTCCAGCCGACGCGATCGACCATCACCAAGGGCGTCTACCCCGTCAGCCGGCCCCTGTTCCTCTTCACCAACGGCTATCCGAAGCTCGGCTCCATCGTCCACGCGTTCTGCACCTTCCACCTCACCGAAAAAGGACAGGAGATCATCGAAGCCAAGGGATTCGTGCCCTTGACCGACTATTGATAAACGGCGAACACACTGTAGGGGCACGGCATGCCGTGCCCGTACCGGGTGCGAGAATACCTCGTGGCCCTTCCGGCAAAAACACGGGGTGGCGGTCACTGAAGCGCAGCGCAAGTGGCCGGGCTTACCGGACCGGCCTGCCGCGCAAAAAGAAACTCGCACACCCAGTACCCGGTCGCGGTGAGTGTTGCGACGATCCGCAAAGCATGATATGCGAAAACCGGCGGCGAAATCGCCGGAGGGGATTGCATGACGGACATGATGACCCAACAAGCTCAGGCGGCAACAAATAACTCAGCGGCCGCGGCCGAGTTCACTCGGCCTCTGCTGCTTACGCCCGCCGAGGACCTCCGCGGCTACATACTCGGGCTTACAGGACGCGGCCTGACGCTGCTGATCACTTTCGTTAGCGTCATGGCCGTGTTTCTCATCTTCCTCTTCGTCATCCGCGAAACCGCCCCCTTCCTCTGGGTCGATTCGCTCAAGGCCAGCGTCCACCGCGTCGTGCAGTTCCTCACCTCCGGCCACTGGTACCCGCAGGCCGACACCCCCGAGTTCGGCGCACGCGCCCTCATCGTCGGCTCGTTCTACGTCACCATCGTCGCCCTCATTCTCGCCGTGCCCGTCGGCCTCATGAGCGCCGTCTTCCTCAGCGACATCGCCCCCTTCAAACTCCGCCAGATCATTAAACCCGTCATCGAACTGCTCGCCGCCATCCCCTCCGTCGCCTACGGCTTCTTCGCCATCATCGTCGTCGCCCCGTGGATGCAGCGCACCTTCGGCTTCCCCACCGGCGCCAACATCCTCAACGTCGCCATGATCCTCGCCCTGATGTCCGTGCCCACCATCATCAGCGTCGCCGAAGACTCACTCTCCGCCATCGGCCGCGAAATCCGCGAAGCCTCCTACGGCCTCGGCGCCACCCGCGCCGAAACCATCGTCCGCGTCGTCATCCCCGCCGCCCACAGCGGCATCATCGCCGCCATCATCCTCGGCATGATGCGGGCCGTCGGCGAAACCATGGTCGTCCTCATGGCCGCCGGCATGGCCGCGCAAATCCCGTCGCCCTGGTGGGACCTCTCCCAGTCCGTCCGCCCGATGACCGCCACCATCGCCCAGGAAATGGGCGAAACCCCCAAAGACACCCAGCACTACTTCGCCCTCTTCGCCGTCGGCCTCCTCCTGCTCTTGTTCACCTTCGCACTCAACATGATCAGCCAGGCCTTCCTGGTCCGTTTCCGCAGGAAGGGGCTGTAGATGAACATCACCGCCCGACACTACAAAGACAAAAGCTTCACGGTCGTCTCGTACGCCTGCGTCCTGCTCCTCGGCGTCCTCCTCCTGGTCGTCCTCGTGCCCATGATCGGCCGCGGCCTCGCCGCCGTCTTCTTTAAGGAAACCATCGAATTCCGCCGCATGCAGTACGCCATCTTCGATCGCGGCAGCGAAGAACGCCTCAAGGCCGACGTCGCCGCCGTCGAGGCCGCACGTCGCCCGATCTACGAACTTGTCGACAGCTTCTCCCGCGGCATCGACACCCAAAGCCAGATCGACCGCGCCCGCGACATCTATCGCCAATTCGGCGACGAACTCCGCCTCAAGAACGTCGACGACGACACGTATTCCGATCTCCGCGGCAAAGCCAAGGAAATGCGCAACGCCCTCACCGCCGCCTACGAAAGCACCGACCCCGCCGAAGTCCGCGCCAGCCTCGACCAGGTACTCGCCTTCGCCGACGACCCCGCCTTCAAGGGCACGGCCGTCCAACAGTATTTCGAAATGGCCCGCGCCTACGGCAAGACCATCGAAAGAATCGACCTCACCGACCGCCAGCGCTACGCCGCACAACTCGACGAAGTCAAAGAGGCCTTGCGAAAGCTCTTCGGCCCGCGCCCGCAAGAAGAAATGCCCCCGCTCGCTGAAAACCAGTTCGGCGCCACCCGCTGGGACCTCGTCCGGCGCCACCTCCGCCGCCTCCTCTACGCCGAAACGTGGGTGCAGACCGACCCCGCCGCCCCCATGGAAAAAAAACTCGTCCCCCGCACCGACCCCTCCCAGTTCGGCGGCACCGAACTCGAACCGCTCTTCGGCATGGTCGAGAATAACCTCGACGCCCTCTTCCTCCCGAGGCCGCGCATCTACTGGCAGTACTTCATCGACGACAGCACCCCCGGCCACTTCTTCGGCGGCATCGGACCCGAAATCCTCGGCACACTCCTGCTCACCGTCTGCGCCATGGCCTTCGCCGCGCCCCTCGGCATCGTCTCCGCCGCCTACCTCGTCGAGTTCGGCGGCGACAGCCGCCTCGTCCGCCTCATCCGCACCTGCATCAACACCCTCGCCGGCGTGCCCAGCATCGTCTTCAGCCTCTTCGGCCTGGCTTTCTACGTCATGATCGTGGGCCGGCCCTGCGTCCTCACCGCATCGCTCACCCTCGGCCTCCTCGTCCTGCCCGTCATCATCTGCGCCAGCGAAGAAGCCATTCGCGCCGTCCCCCGCACCTATATCGAAGCGTCGCTGGCCCTCGGCGCCGGCCGCTTCAAAACCTTCATCACCGTCACACTCCCCGCCGCGCTGCCCGGCATCCTCACCGGAATCATCCTCAGCCTCAGCCGCGCCGCCGGCGAAACCGCACCCATCCTCTTCACCGGCGCCGTCTTCCTCGGACCCATCCCCAATTCCCTCTTCGACAAAACACGCGCCCTCTCCTACGCCAGCTACGGCATCGCCACCGGAGACAAGGTTGGCATGACCAT
>CAYYEE010000379.1:0-4855 GCA_964470775.1 uncultured Planctomycetota bacterium
GCGTGTTCTGCGCGCGGCCGGTCGTTCCGGCCGCCTTGCGGGGGGGCGTGAGGCCTGGCCCGCCAGACAAACGCAACAGTCTACCTTGTGGCGTGGCGGGGGCCAAGGGCTGGGGAGAGGGCGCGGCCTGGGGTCAATCGTCGATGGTGACGCGGTTGCGGCCGGCCTTCTTGCTCTCGTAGAGCATCGCGTCGGCGCGGGCGAGGATGGACTGGACGGAGTCGCCGGGCCGGGGCGAGGCGGCGCCGATGGATGTGGTGACGCGGACCCCGCCGGCGTGGGGGACGCTGGATTCCTGGACAAGGACGCGCAGGCGTTCGGCCAGGTCGAGGAGCTGGGCGCGATCCACGTTGAGGCAGATGACGACAAACTCCTCGCCTCCCCAGCGGCCGGCCAGGTCAAAAGAGCGGAGGTTGGAGAAGAGGACGCGGCTGACCATCTTGAGGACTTCGTCGCCGGTGGCGTGGCCGTGCGTGTCGTTGATGTTTTTAAAGTGATCGAGGTCGAGCATGAGAACGCCGAACGGCCAGTAGTAGCGGGTCCATTCGTCGAGGCAGGTCTTGAGGTGGCTCTCGATGTAGCGCCGGTTGGCGAGGCCGGTGAGAGGGTCGAGAAGGGCGATCTGTTCGAGCTCGGTGACGCGACGGTTGAGGGCGAGGCTCTGGGTGTTGTCCTGGAAGACCTCGACAGCGGCGATGATGGCGCCGTTTTCGTCGCGGATGGGGGCGACCCAGACACTCACCGGGATGCGGTGGCCTTGCTTGTGGTGGAGGAAGACCGAGGCCTGGCGGACAACGCCGTCGGCAAGGGTCGCACTGGCCGGGCAGCCTTCTTGGCAGAGCTGCGTGCCCTTGTCGTCCACGTGAACGAGGATGTTCTCGGCGCAGCGCTTGCCGGTGATCTCGTCGGCGGAGTAGCCCGCGATGGCCTCGGCGCCGCGGTTCCAGAAGAGGATTCTGCGGTCAGGGTCCACGATGTAGACGCCGTCGCGGAGATTGTCGAGAACGGCGCGGTAGTCCATGCGGCGAAGCATGGCGGCTCTCCTTGCGCCAGGAGTTTTCCCCCAGGAATCAGGAAGCCTTCTTTTCGGCGAGTTTGCGTTCGCACATGTCGAGGACCTGGCCCACGGTCTCGACGCCCTTGATGTCCTTTTCCTCGATGCTGATGTTGAGGCGGTCCTCGATTTCGAAGACGACCTCCATGACGTCGAGGCTGTCGACGCCGAGGTCATTGCGCAGGTTCGCGGCGTCCTGGATCTTGGCCGGGTCGATCTTCTCTTCCTTGGCGGCCTCAAAGGCTTCCGACAGCATTTGGCGGAGTTCGTTGCGGTCCATTCAATTGTTCTCCTCAAAACGCCTCAGGACAAGCACGGAGTTGGCGCCGCCAAAGGCAAAGGAGTTGGAGAGGACGATGCGAAGGGGGGCGGGCCGCGGCTTGAGGGGGACGTAATCCAGGTCGCAGGCCGGGTCCGCTTCGTCGAGGTTGGCGGTGGGGGGGGCGGTCTGCCGCTGGAGGGCGGCGATGACGGCCACCAGCTCGAGGGCGCCGCTGGCGCCCATGGCGTGGCCGATGACGGACTTGGTGGAACTGATGAGGACGCGCTTGGCGTGGCTGCCCAGGGCCATTTTGATAGCCTCGGTTTCCGTGGCGTCGTTGGCGTCGGTGCCTGTGCCGTGGGCGTTGATGTAGTCCACCTGGTCGGGCTGGACGCCGGCGTCTTTCAGGGCGAGGCGAATGCAGTCGGCCTGGCGCGCGGCGTCGGGGCGGGTGATGTGAATGGCGTCGCAGTTCTCGCCGCAGCCGGCGACTTCGGCGAGAATGGCGGCGCCCCGGCGCTGGGCGTGCTCCATCTCCTCGAACACGAACAAAGCGGCGCCTTCGGCCAGGCTGAACCCGGTGCGCTGGCGGTGGAAGGGAAGGCAGCAACGCTGTGGGTCGGGCGAGGTGGCCAGGATGCGCATGGCGTTCCAGGCCGCGATGCAGGAGGTGGTGAGAGGCATGTCGGCGCCGCCGGTGAGGACGGTAGTCTCGCGGCCGAGGCGGATGAGGTCCACGGCGCGGGCCATGGCCATGTTGGCGCTGGCGCAGGCGGCGGCCACGGTGAACTGAGCGCCGGTGAGGTGGAAGGCCAGGGAGATTTCGGCGGCGATGCTGTTGAACATGTAGCGGGTGACGGTGCGCGGCCGCAGGGCCTTGGGGCCTTTGAGGAAGAAGGTTCCGTAGCAGCTCTCGGCGCTTTCGTTGGGGCCGGCGCCGGTGCCAAGGGCCAGGGCAATGGGTTGGAGGTCCGGGCTGGCGGTGTCGAAGCCGGCGCTGCGCAGGGCGCGGCCCGCGGCGGCCTGGGCCAGGAGCAAGGCGCGGTCCACGGTCTTGAGGCTGTCAGGCATCTCCTGGGGGGCGAAGAAGGCGTTGTCCACTTCGCCGCCTACGGTGACGGGCAGGCCGGTGGTGTCGAGGTTCTGGAACGGGCGCAGGGCGGACCGGCCGCTGCAGCAGGCGGCCCAGAAGGTGTCCAGGTCACCGCCTGCCGGTGTCAGGAATCCCATGCCTGTGATGGCGACGCGCCGTTGTGCGCTGCCCATGCTTGGTTGTGCCATTGGCTCTCAGTGGAATGCAGAACAGCGCCGCTTTGCGCGCTACGGATGCGTGTCGCGCAATGGGAACGTTTCGGTTCTAACGGCATGGAACGTGCTATGCAAGCCTTCAGAACGCACTAGTGTATCTGCGGCATGGGCTGGCGTCAAGCGCAGCGCCGGCCCAACGATGGGACGTGTGGGCGCCGCCTGCGTGGCGGTCAACGCCGGCGCGCCGGGGGGCTCAGGAGTTCGCGGGCCAAGCCGGGGCGGCCGGCCAGGCGCAGGGCTTCCAGGACCAGGGGGCGGCTCTGGGGCTGGCGGAAAAGGATGAGGGCCTTCTGCATCTCGCGGCGGCGCATGTTGCGCTCGACGAATACGGCCTGGCCGGAAAAAGGGTCCAGGCCCGTGGCGTACATGACGGTGGACGCCGTGCCTGGGGTGGGGGTGAAGATCTGGCATTGCTCTACGGCGATGTTGTTGCGGCGGAGGAACAAGGCGACATCAATCATGTCTTCCATGCGGCTGCCGGGGTGGGCAGCGATGAAGTAGGGCAGGACGTACTGCTCTTTGCCGGCCTGGGCCGAGGCGCGCCGGAAGGCGTCGAGGAAGCGGGGGAAGTCCTGGCCCGCGGGTTTGTTCATGAGTTTGAGCACCGCGGGGGTGACGTGCTCGGGCGCGACCTTGAGCTGGCCGCTGGTGTGGCGGCCGGCAAGGGCCTGGATGAAGGCGGGGCATTCGAGGGCGAGGTCCATGCGCACGCCGCTGGAGACAAAGAGGTGTTTGACGCCCGGGACGCGGCTGGCTTCTCGGAGCAGGCGGACGTAGTCTTCTTGGGCGTGGACGAAATGGGGGCAGCGCTTGGGCGCCAGGCACGAGGGCCGGTCGCAAGGCTGGTCTCGGCCGCAGCGCGCGCCCCAGAGGTTGGCCGTGGCGCCGCCGATGTCGCGAATCGTGCCGGCGAAATCGGGATGCGCGGCGAGAAGGCGGACCTCGCGCAGAATGGACTCGGCCGAGCGGCTCTGGATGGTCTTGCCTTGGAGAAGGGAGATGGCGCAGAAGGAGCACCCGCCGCAGCATCCGCGGTGGGAGGTGATGGAGAATTGGACCTGGGCCAGGGCGGGGACGGGCTGGGCGTATTGGGGGTGGCTGGCGCGCTGGAAGGGAAGGTCGTACACGCGGTCGAGCTCGGCCGTGGCGAGCGGGGGCGGGGGCGGGTTGGCGATGACGCGCTTGCCTGCGCTTTCTTGATAGACGCCGCCGGCGCGGTTTCGCATCTCGTCCAGAAACGCCTGGACCTGGGCTTGGGGGTTGTCGCGGACTTCTTCGAAGGCGGGCAGGGCGGTGTAGCCGGCTGGCGGCGGCTGGGAGGCGGGGGAGCGCCAAACCACGCCGGCCACATCGCGGACGGCCTGGGCAAAAGCGGCGACGCGGGCGGGGCCATGGGCCGGCGGCTGGCCGCGCAGGCGGCGGACGATCTCCAGCAGCGGGGCCTCGCCCATGCCGTAGATGAGGGCGTCGGCTGGGGCGTCGAGCAGAATGGGGCGGCGGACGCGGTTGTCCCAGTAGTCGTAGTGGGCGAAGCGGCGGGTGGAGGCTTCGACGCCGCCGGCGAGGATGGGGACGAATCGTCCGAAGAGACGGCGGATGGCGCCGGCGTAGGCGATGAGGGCGCGGTCGGGCCGGCCGCCGGCCTGTCCGCCCGGGGCGTAGGCGTCGTCGGAGCGGGGCCGCTTCTGGGCGGTGTAGTTGGCCACCATGGAGTCGACCGCGCCGGGGGCGATGGCGAAGAAGAGGCGCGGCTCGCCGAGCCGGGCGAGGTCGTCGCTATCCGGGTTGGGCCGGGCGAGGACGGCGACGCGCAGTCCTTCGGCTTCGAGCACGCGGCCGATGAGAGCGGCGGGGAAGGCGGGGTGGTCCACATAGGCGTCGCCAGACACGACGATGACGTCGAGCTCGGTCCAGCCTCTGGCGGCGCAGGCCTGTGGGGTGGTGGGGAGAAAGGGGTCGGTCATGGGAGGCAGGCTAACGTAATGTGTGGACCGGGCGCAAGGGGGTAAAAGCGATTGGAGCGGAAAGCGCGGAAGAACGGCGACAGGCGGGATGCGCGCGGAGCGGGGATGGCAGAAACGAAGTGATTGGCAGCGGAAATTGGCGCGCCAATTTCCGCAAGCAGGCACGAAGCCCGCTTCGCAGAACGCGGGCGGGCTTCATTAAGTGATGCGGGGGGATGCGGCGAGAGCTGGCTTAGACGGCCAGCGGGTCGGCGCGGCGTTGCCCCA
>CAYYEE010000380.1:0-4831 GCA_964470775.1 uncultured Planctomycetota bacterium
GGCTGCGAGCGCGGTGCCAAGCTGGCTGAGATTCGTCATGCAACTGGACCGGCGCGCCTTCTCGCGCGCAGCGGCCAGCGCGGGCAGCAGCATGGCGGCCAGGATGGCGATGATGGCGACCACAACGAGCAGCTCGATGAGCGTGAAGGCGCCGGCGATGGGGGACCGCTTCATCTCTGTGTCTCCTCACCAAGGACTTGCCAACCCGAGTCTCAGCCTGGGGGGGCTGGCCGCGGCGGCGCGGCGGAGGCGCGAACCACGAGCGACGGCGGCAGCAGGGCGCGGCGCGGGCCAGGGGGCTCGATGCCTGTCATGCGCTCCCACAGGAATTGAGCGGCGCGGCGGCCCATCTCGCGGGCGGGCTGCTCGATCGTGCTGATGGGGACGGGGCCAGTTTCGCAGTGGGCGGCGCTGTTGTCATAGCCCATGACCGAGATGTCGCCGGGTACGCGGAAACCGGCTTGGGCAAGGCGCAGGATGAGCGCGGCGGCCATGTGGTCGTTGCCGCACTGCACGGCGGTGAAGTCGCGCGCGTTTCGCAGAAAGGCCGCCCATAGCTCGTGGTCAACTCCTTGCCGCGGGATGAAAGGCGTCGCGGCGCCTCCCTGGGCGGCCATCTCGCTCTGAAAGCCTTGGAGACGGTCGCGCACCGACACGTCGCTCACCTCGGAGAAGAAGGCGGCGCGACGATGGCCAAGGCTGGCTAGGTAGCGGGCGGCCATGGCGCCGCCGGCGACGTTATCGCCCGTGACGTAGTCGAGCGGCAGGTCGTCGGCGCGGGTGTTCATCAGCACGGCGTGGAGATGGCGGCGAAGCGCTTCCTGGCCAAGGGCGCGCGGCGTCTCGTCGTTGTGGCTGTAGCACAGGAAGCCGCGCACGCCGCTTTCTACGCAATCCTGGATCAGGGTGGCGGCCTCGGATGGGCTGTGGGGGTTCTTCTTGACACTGATGTGGGCGCCGTGGCGGGCAAGGAACTCGCTGGCGCCCAGGACTTGCAGCGAGACGAAGTTGAGGGTGCTGGGCATGTCCGCGACGTTGATGCCGGCGACCATGCCGCGCGCGTCGCGGCGCTTGGGGGCGCCGGGTTGGCGGACAAACGTGCCCCGGCCCGGCGCCCGCTCGATGATGCCTTCGGCGGTGAGGATGTCCAGGGCTTTGCGCACGGTGATACGGCTGACGTTGTACGCGTCGCAGAGCTCCCCCTCCGTGGGCAGGCGCAGGTCGTCCTGCCCACGGCCGTGGATGTCCGCGCGAAGATCGTCGGCCAAGGTTTCGTAGAGGGGTCTGCGTTTGGTTGGCGCCAGGGAGGTCAAGGGCATGGCTTGCCACCACGATTTTGTTATAACAAACAATACAATTATGATGATAGATGACAAAGCACGCTCTGTCAAGCAAAATATTGATGCGGCGCTCGGATCGGCTGGCGGACTGTTGAAAAACAGACCGTTCCGGCTGGCACATGCTTGCGGAAGCCCGCCAACGGCGGCAGCGCAACGTGGCCCCGGAACAGACGCGACATTTGTAAGCGGACTGCCAGACCGGACGGACCTGTTGGATGTGGAGGAGCGACGGGCTATGAAGGTTTTCATCGAGCAGGACATGGAAGGCGTGGCTGGGGTGTTCGACTGGGCGTCGGCGCTTGCCAAGTCGGGCAAGCTGGACGCGGCGGCCAAGCTCATGACCGAGGAGGTGAACGCGGCCGTGGCTGGAGCGCTGGCCGCGGGCGCGAGCGAGGTGACGGCGTTGGAGGCGCATGAGTTCGACCGGCTCGGTCTGCACCCGGCCGCCCGGCTGTGCAACCAGCCGCTCTTTGAGGTCAAAGGTCCGGCCGACGCGCTCTTCTTTGTCGGCCGCCACGCCATGTCGCAAGTGGCGGACGGCATCCTGAATCACACCGGCAGCAGCCGGTCCATTCGCGAGGTGCGGGTGAACGGACGGGCGTTCGGGGAGCTGGCGCTGGTGGCGGCGTGGTTCGGGAACCTGGGCATTCCCACCGCGCTGGTGACCGGCGACGAGGCTGCGTGCCGCGAGGCGCGGGAGTTCTTCGGCGTGGTGGAGACCGTGGCCGTTAAGAAAGGGACCGGCTGCCACAAGGGCGTCTCGCTCAGCCCCGATGAAGCTAGGCGCGCCATTCGCGCCGGCGCCGAGCGCGCGCTGCGGCGGCTCAAGGAGTTCAAGCCGTTCGTCGTGAGCGGGCCGGTGGTCTTGGAGGTGGAGTATCGCCACTCCGAGGTGGCGGACTGGATCTGCCGCGTGCCGGGTCTCACCCGGCCCAGCGCCTGCACGACACGGTTCGAGTCGCCCGACTACGAGGGCGCCCTGCGCATGTACTACGCGCAGGGGGCCATGCTCTGGCGGTTTGACGCGGTCTGAGGGGAAGCGGCGCCGGCGGCGCGCTCACCACACATCGTCAATGGCGGCGCGGTCGCGCTCCACGTCCTCGAACCACGTCTCCAGATCGTTGAGCAGCCTGTGGACGACGTCCGGGTTCTGGGCCGCCAGGTTGACCGACTCGGCGGGGTCTTGGGCGATGTTGTAGAGCTCCGGCGGCGGGGGGGGCGGGACCTCGCGGCGAGGGAAGGGGTCGCGCAGCAGGCCGTCGCGGATGAGGCGCTCGGGCTCGTACATGGAGATGCGCAGCCACGGGTTCACGCAGGGCGTGGCCACGGCCTGCCGGATCTGCGGCCGCACCAGCTTCCAGTCTCCATCGCGCACGGCCGCGTTGCATGTCACCAGCGGCGTGTAGCGGTTCCATTGCCAGAAGCGTTTTGTGCAGCCGTGGTCCTTTTCGCCGCGGATGATTGGAAGCACATTGACGCCGTCCAGCTTGAGACTTGTCGGGACCGGGACGCCGGCCATGGCGAGCAACGTGGGGAACCAGTCGCTGAAGTGGACCATCTCGCTCACTTCCCTGGCGCCTTGCAGGCCGGCGGGCCAACGCAGCAGCAGCGGCACGCGGATGCCGCCTTCGTACACGTGGGACTTGCTGCCGTGGAGATGGCAGTTGAACCGGTCCATGCGCATGTCGCCTTCGCCGCCGAACTGGGGGCCGTTGTCGCTGGTGAAGATGACGATCGTGTTCTCCTCCAGTCCGCACGTCCGCAAGGTCTCCAGGATTCTGGCCACTCCGCTGTCCATGCGATGCAACATGCCGTAGACCGTGCTGACCGCCGTGGTGAACTTGCCCGTCCGCAGGAACGGGGCGGCCTCTTCCGGAGGGACTTGGAGAGGCGCGTGCGGCGCGTTATAGGTGACGTGGAGAAAGAAGGGCTGCTTCTGGCGGCGCTGGATGAACTGGACGGCTTCCTCGGTCCAGACGTCGGTGAGATAGCGGCCGTCGCCACGGGCGATGCGCTGGCCGAACTCGACGCGCCACAGGTAGTAGTCGTGCATGCCGCCGCGGAAGCAGACGGCTTCGTCAAAGCCCCGGCGCAACGGATGGTAGCGCGGGTCAAAGGCGCCAAGATGCCATTTGCCCACCAGACCCGTGGCGTAGCCGGCCTGTTGCAGAACCTGGGCGATGGTCGTCTCGCGCAGGGCCATCCGCTCCAGCCCGCGCCATTCCAGCGTGTCGATGGACCCGGTGCGGTGCGGGTAGCGTCCGGTGAGCAGGCACGCGCGCGAGGGGTTGCATACGGGCGAAGCCGTGTAATGCTGGGTGAAGGTGACGCCCTGGCGCATCAACTGGTCCAAGGTGGGCGTGTGCGACAATCCCTTGTTCACCGCTCCGAAGTCGCCGTAGCCCATGTCGTCGGCAAGGATGAAGACGATGTTCGGCTTCAAGAGTGTCTCCGTGTGTTGGCGCCGCATGGGCCTGGGAGGCCGTTCTACGCCGTTGCCCGCGGATTTTCACCCAGCCTGCGGTCGCCGAACCACCTCAAGCCAAACAGAGCGGCGGCGAGGCGCTCGGCGTCCGTCACGCCGCTCCTCCCTCAGACGGGGTCTGCTCTTTGTCCAGCACCTCGCGCACCTTGCGGGCCAGGTCGTCGCGGTCAAAGGGCTTGGCCAGGAAGGCGACGTTTTCTTCGAGGATGCCGTGGTGGGCGATGACGTTGGCTATGTAGCCGGAAACAAAGAGGGTCTTGAGTTTTGGCCGCTGCTCGGCAAGGCGCTTGGCGAGCTCGCGGCCGTTCATGCCGGGCATGACCACGTCGGTGACCAGGAGGTCTATGGCGCCGGCGTGGGCCGCGGCCAGGGGCAGGGCCTCGCTGGGCGAGGAGGCCGTAAGCACGGTGTACCCCAGGGCTTCGAGGAACTTGAGCGTGGTGGCGCGGATGGACTCCTCGTCCTCGACGACCAGGATGGTCTCGGAACCTCGGGGGCGCTGGGCGGGGGCGGCGGAGGCGGCTGGGGCTGGGACGGCGTCGCGATGCCGGGGCAGGTAGATGCGGAACGTGGCGCCCCGGCCGGGCTCGCTGTAGCAGTTCACGAATCCGTTGTTCTGCCGAACAATGCCATAGACCGTGGCCAGCCCAAGGCCAGTGCCCTGCCCCGGCTTTTTGGTGGTGAAGAACGGCTCGAAGAGGTGCTTGAGGGTTTCGGGGTCCATGCCGCAGCCGTTATCGCTTACCATGAGCATGACGTAGTCGCCTGGGATGGCTTCGGGGTGATGCTCGCAGTAGTCGGGGGTGATCTGCGTGATGTCTGTCTCAATGGTGAGCTTGCCGACGCCTGCGATGGCGTCCCGCGCGTTGACGGTCAGGTTGGCCAGAATCTGGTCAATCTGCGAAGGGTCCATCTTGACGATGGCGGGGTTGGAGCAAGGCCGCCAGCAAATGTCTATATCCTCGCCCAGAAGGCGTTGCAGCATGTTGAGCATGTTGGCGACGGC
>CAYYEE010000381.1:0-4829 GCA_964470775.1 uncultured Planctomycetota bacterium
CCCAGGCGCCCGTTGTGCCACTTGTTGCAGGTTCTCGGCGTGCCTTCGACGCGCCACTCCCTGGCCCCCGCGTTTGGCGACGCCGCCACCCACCAGAAGACGAGCTTCGTCCGCGGCTGGCTCGCCGCGCAGTTGCGCTCCGCCAGCTTGTGCTGTCTAATGACAGACGGAGGCCGTTCCCAACCCGACAGCCTCGCCAATCTCCGCTCCCTCGCCAAGGAGTTCAACGCGGACGTAGCTAGCCTGCGGAATCTGCCCCCCGCTTCTGCTGGAAAGGACCTCTCCCATGACGCCCCGCCAAACCCTCACCCTGGCCCGCCGCCGTCTACTTGTCACTCTGGCGCTGGTGGCGCTGGCCGCCCCGTCGCTCCGCGCCGCCGATCCCCCCCCGCCCGACAAGGCCGTTGCCGTCCGCGCCGCCAAGCCCATCGTCATGGACGGACTGCTCGACGACCCCATCTGGAAAGACGCCCCGCCCCAGGGCGGCTTCTACCTCTTCGGCGGCAATGGCCAGCGCGTCAGCGACACCACCTTCCGCTTGGCCTGCGACGACGCCTGGCTCTACATCGGCGTCGAATGCCTCAACAAAGACCTCCGCGCCTTGCAGCCCCGCGTCAGCGGCCACGACAAGCAGGCCTGCCTTGACGACTCGGTCGAGGTGTTCCTGGACCCGGGCACGGAAGGCGGAACTTACTTCCACTACATGCTCAGCTACGCCGGCGCCAGAGACGAACGCCGCATCTCCGGCCCCAAGCGAGAACTGGAATGGGACATGCCTTGGCGCGCCGCCACGGCCACCCGCGAAAACGGCTGGACCGCCGAAATCGCCATCCCCCTCTGCGCCATCGCCGCCTACGAGCAGCTCTCGGCCGTTACGATCAACCTCGCCCGCAACAAACGCGTCCCAGTCATTGACTCGCAAAACGTGGTCATCGAGGAGAAGGCGGAGTTGAGTTCATGGGCGCCCGTGTCGAGCACGTTCCACGAACCCAAGCGCTTCCTCCCGATCGCCGGCCTGCCCGCCCCTCTCAAGCCCCGCGCGCCGCTCCTGGCGCGGATCTCCAAGGCGCAGGTCCAGCCCTACTACGTCAAGGCCGGCCAGAGCTTTTATGACCTGGACCTGGAGATCACCGGGTTCACGGATCAATCGGGAGCCCTGCAAATCACCGTGCTCGACCAGCCCCTCTCAGGCCAGCCGCGGGAGATCACGCAGAAGGTCAAAGTGGCCGACAAGGAGAAGACGCGCCTCCGCGTCACCGTGCCCGTGGCCGCGCTCTGCGCCCGGAGCGCCTCGGTCACGCTCAAGGACCCGGCCCGCAACGAAGTCTATGAGACGGCCAAGGTTGAGGACATGTCGCCGCTGAACACAATGTCCGCCTATCTGGACCGGAACTACTACACGTCCGAGACCGAGGCCGTCGTCGTCTGCCGCGCCGGACTGCCGCCCGAGGCGCTCAAAGGTCTCTCTCTCGAAGCGCGCGCCAGCGGAAAGGCCTTGGCCACGCTGGGCGCCGTATCGCGCCAGAGCCGGCTGGCCATTCCCCTGGCCGGCCTGCCGCTCGGCGTCACCCCGGTCGAGATAGTCCTCCTCGGCCAGGACAAGGCGCCCCTCTTCACCGCGCCGATCAAGCTCACCAAGCGCGCGCCCAAGCCAGGTCTGGAATGGAAGATCGACCAGGAGCGCCTCGTCGTGCTCAACAACGGCAAGCCCTTTGTCCCCTTCGGCATGGTCATGAGCGGCGTCAAGGCCGACAACGAGGCCGCCTTCGACAAGCTGGCCGCCCACAACCTGAATACCTTTGTCGTCTGGGCGCGCGCGACTCCAGAGGACATGGCCCTCTTCAACAAGAACGCCGCCAGCCGCGGGCTGTACGTCGTCACCAGCCCTGGCGAGTGCGGCGCCCCCATTCAGTGGGAGGCCCTCTCGCGCTACAGCGGCCCGCTTCTGGAGCGCATCAAGAACTTCGCCGGCGACGGCTCCAACCTTTCCCGTCTGCGCGGCATCATCACCCTCCCCATCTCCGTCGCCGAGCGCAACGCCATCTACGCCGAGTGCTACCGCAAGAACCTGCCCCGCTTCCTCCAAGCCGTCAACAACGTCAAATCCGCCCAGAACCTAGCCGCCTACTTCATCCTCGACGAGCCCATGCCCCAGCGGCTGCTCGACGAATGCGCCATCGGCCAGGACTTCTACGCCCGCATCCACGCCGCCGACGGCTACCACCCCGTCATGGTCAACTACTCCTCCTACATCCCCGACGGCGACCAATACACCGATTGGTGCGACATTCTCGCCACCGACCCCTACTGGATCCCCCCCGCCGCCGAAGGAACCCGCACCACGCCCAACCACGTCTCCAAGATCACGTGGATGACCGGCCAGCGCGCCCAGTCCCGGCGGCAAGCCAACTGGCAGATCCTCACCGGCGCCCGCTGGAGCCGCTGCCGCAAACGCCCCCTCACGGCTATGGAGATTCGCAGCCAGACCTACCTCGCCCTCATCCACGGCGCCACAGGCGTCCTCTACTTCACCTACCCCAGCATCCAGCCCGCCGGCTGGGACGTCATCAAGCAGTTGGGCGCGGAAATAAAGGTCCTCACACCCTTCATCGCCGGTCCAGTCACGCCGCAGGAGATCACATACCGCCGCGCTGTCCTGGCCAGAACCGGCGACAAGCCCGACTTCAAGGACAACCCCTTCAACCCCGCAAAAGAAGAATACCCTGACGTGCAGGCCGCCGTGCTCGCGGCTCCCGGCGGCGCCACGCTGCTCCTCGCCGCCAACAGCCGCCACTATCCTGTCGCCTGCCGCTTCCAGTTCCCCGGCCTCAAAAGCGCCTCCCCCTTGTTCGACAACCCAGCGCCCAGACAGAGCGGCCCGGAACTCGCCTGCGTCATGGAACCCTACGCCACTGCCGCCTGGCGCCTCGAGCTGACCCCCAGCGACAAACCCCTCGCCCTCGCCCTTCTCCAGACCGTGCTCAAGGACGACCTCCCCAACCGCGAGACAGCGCTGCCCCACGAGCACCGCCCCGGCAGGAAAAACGTCCTTCCCAACCCCAGCTTCGAAGACTCCTCAGCCCCGGGCTGGGTGGATTACGCCCTGATGTCCCCAGGCTGCGCCATCCAGGAAGGCGGCGCCCTCTTCGGCAAGCGGTGCGTCAGGATGGAAAACAGCGGCGCGCGCGTCTTCGAGTTCATGCACCTCCACTGCGATCCGCAAGACGTCAAGCCCCAGACCTACACCTTCTCCGTCTGGCTCAAAGGCAGCAAGAACGGCCTCAGCGCCTGGCTGCGCGCCAACGAGATGAACCGCGAGAAGCAATACGGTGAAAACGCGAACGTCACGCTCACCACGGAGTGGAAGCGATACTCCATCACCGGCGTCGTCCCCGCGCGCGTCAGCGAAGCCTTCTGGGAAATCCGCCTCCGCGACAAAGGCGTTATGTGGATAGACGGCGCCCAGCTCGAACGCGGCGACAAACCCACCGACTACGAGGACTAGCCCATGTCCCCCATCAGCGAACTTCGTTCCCTGTCCGCCGGCCTGGGGCTGGCTCTCGCCCTGGCCTGCGCGGCGCCAGCCCAGAACCCCATCGCCAACAGCGATTTCGAGAACGGCGCCGCGGGCTGGAGTCTCACCAACGCCCTCGTCAGCCCAGACGCGCCTCACACCGGCAAGGCATGTCTGCGTCTGGACCGCAACGCGCGCGGCGGCGCCATCGCCCTGCAGTTCATCACGCTGCCGCCGGAAACGTGGTACGTGTGCGAGTTCTACTACAAGATCGAGGGAACGCCGGGCCTGACTCAGTTCCGCTTCATGGGCGATCTCGTGGACGGAAAGCGGGGCATGCCCTCTCAGATCTACTACTTCGACCGCTGCGAACGGAAAGAGTGGACTCGCGGCGTCAACCACGTCTACTCAGGCCAAGGCGGCCGGTGCGAACTGGAGATCAGGCTGGGCATCGCGCCCAACGCCGGCGAAGAGACGCTGCCGCCGAGCGCGACTCTCTGGCTCGACGATATCGCGCTCCGCCCCATGACCCTGCAAGACACCAAGGGTGAACTGATCGAGAACGGTGACTTCGAGAGCGGCAATCCTGGCTTCATGCCCCCGGGCTGGTCGCGCAGAGACGTCCGCGCCCCCGGCCGCCCAACGGTCTCGATCACCGGCAAGGAGTCGCACACCGGCAAGCAGGCGCTGCAGATTCAGATGGGCCCGCCACAACCCACCAAAGAAGGGGCGGTCTTCGTGGCCGCGTCCGGGCAGCGCCGCGTTCCGCCGGGACGCCCCTATACCCTCAGCTTCTGGGCCAAGGCCAGCCGCAAAGCGGGCTGCCGCGTCGTTCTCTCCGGCCCCACGAGCATCTCCCAGACGATCGAGCTGACGCCAGACTGGCAGCGATTCACGCAGGATGTCTTTTTGACCCCAGAGCAGCAGTCCGCCTCGAAAGGGGGGCCAGGCTTCGGGCTCCAAGTCCTCGGTCCCCTCTCAACCGGCGGCCTGACCTACTGGTTCGACGACTTCAGCCTCAGATGGGACGGAGAGTGACATGGCGGCGGGGACATGGCGCCTCAGCCCGCCAACGGCGGGATCGCAACGTGTCCCCGCCACAGAGGCGACATTCTCAAAAGGCTGCTGACGGCCGGCGTTGGGCGTCGATCACACGGCTCACCACGCGCGTCCCCACGACAGGCTCGCCCCAATCCCGTCCCGCCCGCGTGTGGATGCGGCGGCTCGCCTCTTCGCTCCAAGGTGCGCCGATGCCCACCGCGGACATCGCCGGCGGGACGTGGTGGCCCAGTGGACCCGCTCGCAGGCCCTTGAG
>CAYYEE010000382.1:0-4829 GCA_964470775.1 uncultured Planctomycetota bacterium
ACACGTTGCGATCCCGCCGCTGGCGGGCTGAGGCGCCATGTCCCCGCCGACGCGGTGTTTTTTTTTCTACGGGCCGCTAAGCGCCGAAGCATGGGTGTTGTGCGGGAGGTAACGTTACGGTAACGATCTAGGTTGGCGGCGATGACGGAAAGGGGACCGGAGGTGCGAGGGGATGAGTAGTAAAGTGAGGTCTGTGCAGTGGCACGGAGCTTGATATAATGCGTTCGCTCTCATGTGGGATGTGACGTATGGGAGCTATGGGAGACATTGGACAGACGGCATGAGCTCCGAATGCGAAAGACGGGGTTCGTTGCGGTCTGAATGGAGCTGGAAAGGGAGCTCTGGAGATGAGCGACAACAACATCGGCTTGCCGCCGCCCAAGGGTTTCATCGTGGCCATTGTGGGCAAGTTCTTGAGCGGGCCGCTGTCGATTTTGGTGCTTGCGGCGGCGCTGGCGATGGGCCTTGCGGCGGTGCTGGCTACTCCGCGCGAGGAAGAGCCGCAGATCGTTGTGCCTATGGCGGACGTGCTGGTGGATTTCCCCGGCCACTCGGCTGAGGAAGTGGAGCATCTGGTGACGACGCCGCTGGAGCGGCTGATGTGGCAGATTGACGGGGTTGAGCACGTGTACTCTATCAGCCGGCGCGACCAGAGCATGGTGACTGTGCGCTTCTACGTGGGGCAGGACCGCGACCGGGCCATGGTGAAGATCCGCGACAAGATTGACGCGAATCTGGACCTTGTGCCGCCTGGGGTGAGGGGGTGGCTGGTGAAGCCGGTGGAGATTGACGACGTGCCCATTTTGACGCTGACGCTGTTCTCCAAGACGCTGCCTGCTTTTGAGGTGCGGCGGGTGGCTGAGGAGGTGAAGGCGCGGATGGACAGCGCGCGGGACATTTCGCTGACGCAGGTGACGGGCGGGCAGAAGCGCGAGATGATTGTGGAGGCGGACGTGGAGGCCATGGCGGCGCGCGGCGTCACCATTGGCGCTATCGGCCAAGCGTTGCAGCGGAACAACGCGGGGGCGCTGGCAGGGGAGGCCACGGAGGGGAACGTGACCCGCAAGCTGCTGGTGCGGCCCGCGCTGGCGAGCCGCGAGGAGCTGCTGGCTACGGTGGTGAGCCAGCAGGACGGCCGCATCGTGCGCGTAGAGGACGTGGCGCGGGTGCTGGACGGGCCGTCCGAGCCGGAAAGCTACGTGCATCTGGGGTTTGGGCCGGCGGCGCTGAGCTATCAGGACCTGCGCGGTCAGCGGCTGGCGGCGGTGACGCTGTCGTTCAGCAAGAAGAAGGGCACCAACGCGGTGGCCGTGGCCGAGAACCTGCTAGCGGACGTGGAGAAGCTGAAGGGCAGCGTTATTCCGACAGGCGTGGAGATGCTGGTGACGCGCAACTATGGGGCGCTGGCCAATGAGAAGGTGAACGATCTGCTGGGCAATCTGGTGATGGCGATCGTGACCGTGGTGGTGGTGCTGGTGGTGAGCATGGGCTGGCGCGAGGCGCTGGTGGTGGCGTTGTCGGTTCCGGTGAGTTTCGCGCTGGCGATGTTCGTGAATCTGCTGGCCGGTTACACGATCAATCGGGTGACGCTGTTCGCGCTGATCTTGAGCCTGGGGTTGGTGGTGGACGACCCGATCACGAACGTGGACAACATCCAGCGGCACCTGCGGATGAAGAAGCGCAAGCCGTTTGAGGCGGCGCTGGAGGGCGTGCGCGAGGTGTTGCCGCCTGTGATCATGTCCACGCTGACGATCATTGTGTCCTTCCTGCCCATGTTTTTTATCACGGGCATGATGGGACCGTACATGGGGCCCATGGCGATCAACGTGCCGCTGGCGGTGACGTTCAGCACGGTGTGCGCGCTGACGTTTGTGCCGTGGCTGGCGTTCAACCTGCTCAAGGGAAAGGTGGAGCGCGAGGACGTGAAGCCGGTGGACCCGACGCCGGCGTGGGTGCGGCGGTTCTATCGGGCGCTGGTTTCGCCGTTCCTTTCGCGCGGGCGGGGCGTGGCGCTGTTGTGCGCGGTGGTTCTGATGCTGGCGGGGGCGGCGGCGCTGGCGGTGTTCCGGCTTGTGCCGTTGAAGATGCTACCGTTTGACAACAAGGACGAGTTGCAGCTCGTGGTGGATATGCCGGAGGGGACGAGCCTGGAGATGACGGACGCGGCGGTTCAGGCGCTGGAGGCGGACGTGGCGCAGATTCCGGAGGTGATGAACTTCCAGAGCTACGTGGGTGTGAGCTCTCCCATTGATTTCAACGGTCTGGTGCGCCACTATGGCATGAGGACTAAGTCGAGCCAGGCCGACATTCGGATTAACCTGCTGCACAAGAGCAAGCGCAGCGCGCAGAGCCACGCCATCGCCATGCGCATTCGCGACCGTCTGACGGAGACAGCGCGCCGGCACAAGGCGAAGCTGAGCATTGTGGAGGTTCCGCCTGGGCCGCCGGTGATCTCGACGATCACCGTGGAGGTGGGCGGGCGGCCGGATCAGAGCTATGGGGAGCTGATCGAGGGCGCCAAGGCGCTGGAGGCGCGGCTGGCTGAGGTTGACCCCAAGTACGTGGCGCAGATTGACGATATGTCGGAGATGCCGCACGAGCGGCTGGTGTTTGAGGTGGACCGCGACCGGGCGGCGGAGCACGGGCTGGCCGTGGCGGAGGTGGAGGCGGCGCTGCGGCACGCG
This sequence comes from uncultured Planctomycetota bacterium, assembly GCA_964470775.1. Taxonomy (GTDB): domain Bacteria; phylum Planctomycetota; class Brocadiia; order CAIUPP01; family CAYYEE01; genus CAYYEE01. The sequence continues at coordinate 2,685 of CAYYEE010000382.1, forward strand.
CTGGACGGGGCGTTCCCGGGATTGGTTCACGTGGAAGGGGAGAGGACGCCGCTGCTGATTCGCGTGCGGCTGCCGCTGGCGGACCGATCCACGGAGAACCGGCTGGGCCAGTTGTGGCTGCAAGGCCAGGCGAAGCTGGTGCAGCTTGCGGAGCTGGGGCGTTTTCGCCGTGAGATAGCGGACCAGCCGATCTACCACAAGAACTTGGAGCGGGTGGTGTTCGTGACGGCGGAGACGGTGGGCCGCGCGCCTGGGGAGGTGATTTTGGACACGCAATCGTTGATCAAGCGCAAGCCGCTGCCCGCGGGAATCCGCGCGGAGTGGGCGGGCGAGGGCGAGTGGGAGATCACGGTGCGGGTGTTCCGCGATCTGGGCATTGCCTTCGGCGTAGCGATGATCGGCATCTACCTGCTGCTGGTGATTCAGATGCGGAGTTTCGGCATGCCGGTGATCGTGATGATGGCGATTCCGCTGACGGCGATCGGGATCATGCCGGGGTTCTATCTGCTGAATGTGGTGGCGGGCGGGCAGTCGGGCGGGTATCCGGATCCGGTGTTTTTCACGGCGACGGCGATGATCGGGATGATTGCGCTTGGCGGCATCGTGATCCGAAACAGCCTGGTGCTGATCGAGTTTGTGCAGGAGGCCATGGCGCGCGGGGAGAGCATGAGGGAGGCGATTTTGGCGAGCGGGGCGGTGCGCTTCCGGCCGATTATGCTGACAGCGCTGACGACGGTGCTGGGCGCGTGGCCGATTACGCTGGACCCAATCTTTTCGGGCCTGGCGTGGGCGCTGATCTTCGGTTTGGTGGCGAGCACGCTGTTTACGCTGGTGGTGATCCCGACGGTGTACATGATGGTGGGACCGAAGATAGCGCCGGTTCGGCCGGAGGCGTAACGGAAGACACGGGGAACGGCGAACGGCAGCCGCGGATGACGCAGATAGAGATAACGGCAGACCTGGGTTCTTGACGGCTGAAGGCATGAGGAGGCGGCGGCGATGAGCGATGCGACGAAGAAGAGCAAGCAGCCCCTGATCGTCGGGGGTGTGGTTCTGGTGGTTTTGGTGGTTGGGGGGCTGTGGCTGCTGCTGAGTGGGCCAGGTCCCGCGGCGCCAGCGGGGACGCCGGCTCCTGTAGTCGAGAAGCCATCGCATCTGGTGAAGGTGACGACGCAGGAGGAGCCGGTGATCTACAAGGCCGTGGGCGCGCTACGCAGCCGGGACCAGGTGGAGCTTTCGCCGAGGATCGTGGCGCGGATTGTGGACATTGCGGCGCGCAGCGGCGACCGGGTGACCAAGGGCCAGGTCCTGTTCAAGCTGGATGACAGCGATCTGTCGGCGGCGGTGGCCCAGGCGCAGGAGCGGGTGAAGGGCGCGCGGACCGGGGTGACGGCGGCGCAGGCGCGGGTGCGCGAGGCCAAGGCGGCGCTGGACTTGGCGGATGTGGAACTGAAGCGCGCGCAGGAGCTTTCGACCGGGACGGGCGTGGTGTCGAAGGCGGAGCTGGACCGGGCTGTGTCGGCGCAGAGGCGCGCCACGGAGACGTGGAACCAGGCGCTGGAAGGCCAGCGCGGGTCTGAGGCGGACCTGGCGGCGGCGGAGCAGGCGCTGCGCCAGGCGCAGGCGACGCTGGAGTTCGCGGTGATCCGCAGCCCCATGGATGGGGTGGTGGCGGAGCGGCTGGCGGACCCGGGTGACTTGGCGAGCCCTGGCAGGATCCTGATGCGTGTGTTCGATCCTTCGCGGTTGATGCTGGAGGCGCCGGTGCGGGAGTCGCTGGCTCCGATGGTGAAGGTGGGGTCCAAGGCGCCGATCGAGATCCCGGCGCTGGGGCGGACGTTTGAGGGCGAGGTGCGCGAGATTGTGCCGTCGGTGGACGCGAGCAGCCGGACGTTTCTGGTGAAGGTGTGCGTGGGTTCGGACCCGGCGCTCTACACGGGCATGTTCGGGGTGTTGAACCTGGAGCTGGGCAGGGAGAAGGCGCTTGTGGCGCCGGAGAAGCTGGTGTCGCGGACGGGTCAACTGGAGATGGTGAAGGTGTGGCGCGATGGGCGGGTGGAGAAGCGGCTGGTGCGCACGACGCCGGCGGCGGGGGGGATGCGGCGGGTGGTGTCGGGGTTGGAGGAGGGGGCGCTGATGGTGGCG
>CAYYEE010000383.1:0-4823 GCA_964470775.1 uncultured Planctomycetota bacterium
GGCGCCGTTGCGGGAGGCGGCGGAGGAGGCAGGGGTGGAGGTAAAGTTTTCGCCGACCAAGCTGGCGGATCGTTTTGAGCGGTTGTTCTGGCTGCGCAAGGGGCTGGTCAAGCCGTTCGTGGCGCTGGCCAGGGAGATGAACGAGGAAGGGTGGATTCTGCTGGTGGAGGACGCGTATCGGACGGCGGAGATGCAGACGGCGCTGGGGCGGGCGCCGAAGATTTTTGACGTGATTCTGGAGAAGGTGGTTTGGGAACTGGGGGGGAAGACGCCGGGGCCGGACTTGATGCGTCGGCGGGTGACGGCGCTGGTGGCGACGCGGCCGAAGATCGGGACGCATATGTCGGGGAGCGCGCTGGACATTTCGGTGCTGTCGCGGGAGACGGGGGCGGAGCTGTATCGCGGGGCGCCGTATATCGAGCTTTCGGAGAAGACACCGATGGATTCGCCGATGGTGTCGGGGGAGGCGCGGAAGAACCGGCATGAGATTACGGTGATGATGGCGAAGCATGGGTTCGTGGCGTATCCGTTTGAGTTTTGGCACTACTCGGCGGGGGATGCTTATCAGGCGTATCTGGACAAGACGGGGAAGCCGGCGCGCTATGGGGCAGTGGACATGGATCCGGCGACGGGCAAGGTGACGGCGATGGCGGATCCGATGCGGTGGCTGCACGGGCTGGATGGGATCGAGGCGGAGATCGCCGCGGCGATGAAGCGTCGGAGCGGCGGCCAATGATGCCTGGGCCGAGAGGAGGCGGGGGGCGGGAGCGTCGAGGGTTGCGTCCGCCGGAGTCGGCGCTGGCGCCGCCGGCGGCGACGGATATCACGTCGCTGAGCCGGCGCCAGTTCTGGCGGTTCATTCGCGAAAAGGGGTTGTTCGGCGGCAAGGCGGGGAAGGAGGGGGAGGGGAAGAAGGACGGAGAGAAGCCGGCGGACAAGGACGCGAAGAAGGGGCAGGAGGACAGGCCGAAGAAGGGATTGTTGCATTGCCTGTCGCGATATGTGCGGGAGATGAAGGGGCAGTATGGGCGGGTGGCGCTCTTGCTGGTGACGGGGCTGCTGGACGTGTTCCTGCGGGCGGCGCTGCCTTGGGCAAGCAAGTTCATGATCGACTTTGTGCTGCCCACGGCGGACGTGATTCTGCTGGCGGCGGCGTGCGGGATGCTGGCGGTGATCGGGTTGAGCCAGCTTGGAATTTCGGTGGTGGAGGATTATTCGTCGCGGGCGGTGACGGGCAATCTGACGGCGATGATGAAGCGGCGGGTGATGCGCCACTTGCAGCGGGTGTCGCTGGCGCGGGTGCAGCAGTTGAAGGTGGGGGGGATTGTGGCGCGGCTGGAGGCGGATACGGAGGGGATGTCGCAGCTTCTGTTTACGGGGCTGCTGACGCCGTTGAAGGCGGGGTTGATCCTGGTGGTGGGTCTGGGGTCGCTGTTCGCGCTGTCGTGGAAGGTGGCGCTGATCTGCTTGGTCTTCGCGTCGCTGATTGTGATCTGCTCGTATACGTACTTCAACGTGATGCGGCCGTTCCAGCGGCGGCTGCGTGAGGAGCAGGCGCAGATTCAAGGGCGGGCGACGGAGGTGTTCAGCGGGGCGGCGGTGGTGAGGGCGTTCCGGCAGGAGCGGCGGGAATCGCACATCTTTACGACGGCGACGCACTTGCTGTGGCGCAAGGGGTTGTACGCGAGCGTGCTGGGGATGGCGCTGCATCGTTCGGTGGCGGGGATTTACTGGTTCCTGAACATCGCGATCTGGCTGACGGGCGGGTACTACGCGATGCGGGGCGAGATTTCGGTGGGCGATCTGGTGGCGTTCATCGCGTTCGTGGAGTGGCTGTTCGGGCCGGTGTTCATGATCATGCACAGTCTGGCGGACATGCAAAAGAACCTGGCGTGCGCGGAGCGGACGTTTGATCTGCTGGACGAGCCGTCCGCGACGCCGGATCGGCCGGGGGCGGTGGAGGCGGCGGGGCTGGCCAGGGAGGTGCGGTTCGAGAACGTGGTGTTTGATTACCCGGACGGGACGCGGGCGCTGCGGGGGGTGAACCTGGTGATTCCGGCGGGGAAGGTGACGGCGCTGGTGGGGCCGAGCGGGGCGGGCAAGACGACGGTGACAAGTCTGGTGATGCGGTTCTATGACGCGACGGAGGGGCGGATTACGCTGGACGGGACTGACATCCGGGAGATCAAGCTGGAGTCGTACCGGCGGTTGATCAGTCTGGTGTTGCAGGACGTGTTTTTGTTTGACGGCACGGTGCGGGAGAACATCGCCTACGGCAAGCCGGACGCGACGGCGGCGGAAGTGGAGGAGGCGGCGAGGGTGTCGCACTGCCACGAGTTCGTCAGCAAGCTCGAGAAGGGTTACGACACGATGATCGGGGAGCGGGGGGTGAAGCTTTCCGGGGGGCAGAAGCAGCGGATTGCGCTGGCGCGGGCGGTGCTGGTGAAGCCGCGGTTGCTGATTCTGGACGAGGCGACGAGTTTCCTGGATTCGGAGAGCGAGTCGCTGGTACAGGACGCGCTGCGGCGGATTTTCGCGACGTGCACGACGCTGGTGATTGCGCACCGGCTTTCGACGATCATGGACGCGGACAAGATTGTGGTGCTGGACAAGGGGGAGGTGGTGGAGGAGGGACGGCACGGGGAACTGCTGGCCAAGGGCGGGCGCTATGCGCAGATGTACTCGAAGCAGATGGAGAAGGCGGAGCGGCACAAGACGATGTTGACCTGGGAGGACGACGCATTGGAGCGCGCTGAGGCGTCCAACGGCGCGGCGCGGACGAAGCCGGAGGGCGGGCGATGAGCGTTTATCGCGTGGCTGCGGCGCTGGTGGCGGTGGTGGTCGTGCTGCTGGGCGCGGGGGCGGGGTTTGTGTTCTTCGTCCCCATGGAGTTCCACGCGACGGCGCCTGGGCGGTTGGAGCCGGGGCGGATGGCGCGGGTGTCGTTTGCGATGGCGGGGCGGGTGGCGATGGTGGCGCGGGGGAATGTGAAGGCGGGAGAGGCGGTGGCGGCGCTGGACACGGCGGCGGAACAGGCGGCGCTGGCGAGTCTGATGCGGCAGGCGGAACTGTTGCGCAAGGAGGTTGAGCTGGAGGGGGAGGCGCTGGCGGCGGCGGGCAAGGAGGCGGCGCTGGAGCTGGCGCAGGCGCAGAAGGACGTGGACCGGTTGCGGACCCGGCTGGAGTTGGAGAAGGGGCGGATGGCGGCGCTGGCGGTGGAGATCTTGAAGAACGATCAGGAGCAGAAGTCGCTGACCGAGGGGCTGCGGCGGAGCGAGGAGGCGGTGCTGGCTTCGCTGACGCGGCAAGGGGTGGCGGCGCAGACGGAGATGGAGTTGACGAAGTATCGGGCGGCGCTGGCGCGTCTGGAGAGCGCGAGCATGAAGCTGCTGATTGAGCGGGAGCGGATGAATCAGGGTCTGCGGGCGCGCGACTTGGAGGTGGAGGCGTCGGCGGCGGAGACGCGGGTGGCGGGACTGAAGGGGCGGCCGGCGGGAGGGCGCAGCGTGGTGGCGCTGCGGCGTCAGTTGGAGGAGCTGGAGGTGGAGCGGGCGCGCGTGGAGAGGGCGGCGGCGGAGAAGCGGTTTGTGGCGCCGTTTGACGGGTGGGTGATGACGCGGAATGTGCGAGAGGGGGAGACGCTGGCGGCGGGGCAGGTGGCGCTGGTGTTGGCGGATGAAGGGCCGCTGGTGTTCCGGGCTGTGGCGGATCAGCGGTTGGGTGTGGAGATCGCGGTGGGGCAGAAGGGGAGGGTTCGGCTGGATGTGTATCCGTACCTGGCGCACGGGGCGATCCCGGCGGAGGTGACGGAAATGCAGACCGTGATGGCGGCGGGTGAGGGGGCGAGTTACCTCTTGACGTTGCGGCTTGGGCCATCGCAGCGGAAGCTGGCGCCTGGGTTGACGGGGCAGGCGGATTTGGTGGTGTTCAAGGGGACGACGGCGGGGTATTTGGGGAGTCGGGGGAGGCGCTGAGGGGCGGGGGGGGCGCAGCCGCCCGTTGGCGATCGTCCGCTCCCGGGACACGTTGCGATTCCGGCGTTGGCGGGCTTGCGCAACATGTCTCCGCCGGCGCGTGGGATCAGGGGAGGCCGAGGAAGGCCCATTCGACGAGGGCGAGGGGTGGGGCGAGTTCGGCGAGTTCGCAGGAGGCGCCGAGGGTGTCGCCGGTGGCGCCGCCGATTTTGCGCCAGGACCAGGCGCAGAAGATGAAGACGATGGCGATGGCGCCGGCGGCGGCGATGAGTCCGGCGAGGCCGGCGGCCCAGGCGGCGGCGGCGAAGAGGACGGCGGCGGCGAGCCACGCGGCGAGCCGTGGGCGGTTGCGGTAGAAGGCGGCGCCGAGGCCGCCTTTGGGGCGGACGTAGGGGAGCAGGGCCATGCTGATGACAAGGGCGCAGCGGCCTGCGACGGGGGCGAGGAAGGCGGCGCGCAGCCACAGCTTGGGCGGCAGCGAGGCGAAGAGGGCGACCTTGAGGCCGAGGACGAAGAAGAGGGCGAGGCAGGCCATGACGCCCATGTGGCTGTCTTTCATGATCTCCAACATGCGCTCGCGCCGGCGGGAGCTGAGGAAGGCGTCGGCGGTGTCGGCCAGGCCGTCGAGGTGGAGTCCGCCGGAGACGGCGGCGAGGAAGGCGACCAGGAGGAGGGCGGCGGGGACGGGGGGGAAGGCGCGGAGCAGAAGCCACGAGACGCCCAATGCGGCGGCGCCGGCAAGGAGGCCGACCACGGGGAAGAAGGGGACGCTGGAGGCGAGATCCTTTTCGCCGGAGCCATAGGCGCCGGGCAAGGGGAGGATGGTGAGGAAGCGGATGGCGGCGATGA
>CAYYEE010000384.1:0-4820 GCA_964470775.1 uncultured Planctomycetota bacterium
CGCCCACGTGCGTAATCATCGCCGCCGGGTTCAGCTTGCCCGCGGACATCAGGCGCAACGCCTCGCGCATGTCCTCGGTGTTGCCGCCGCTCGTGCCGACCAAGTGCCTCATGCCGTAGTGAATCTCGTAGAAGTTCAGCTTGGCCGAGAACTTGCTGTCCGTCGGCCCGGCGAAGAAGTTCATGCATCCGTCAAACGCCATGATCGCGTCCGCCTGCTCCACCACCGACGCCACCGGCGCCAGCACAAACACATCGTCAAACCCCTTCCCGGCCGGCGTCAGACCGCGCAGATACGCCACCGGGTCCGCCATGCCGCGCGTGTTGACGTACTCCAGCCGCACACCCAGCTTCGCCGCGTCCGCCGGCTTGTGGATGGAGGCCGCGCGGTCCAGCCGCGCCTGGTCAATGTCTGTCACCACCAGCAGCCGCGGGACGCGGGGACCGTGCAGCGCGTAATCAATGTGGCCCAGGCCCATCGGCCCCGCCCCGGCCAGGATCGCCATGGCGCCGCCCTGGCGCGCGCCCATGTCGTGCGTGTAAACGCCCAGCGTCTGGTGGAAGTTCGCGTGGTGCGCGCCGATGATCGTGCTCATGGGCTCGGCCAGCGAAGCCTTGAAAAAAGCATCGCCGTCGTAAGGCAGCAGACAGTCCATCTCCATCACTTCCATCGGCATGATGCACCACGTGGCCTGGCCGCCGCAATAGCGGAACGAATAGCCCGGCGCATCCTGCGACCCCTTGTAATTCAGCGCCGGCTGAATGCCGAACTTCTGGCCCGGCTTGAACCCGCCCTTGGCCTTGGGGCCCACCTTCTCGATGTAGCCCGCGAACTCGTGGCCGATGATCGTGGGATGCGTGGCCACGTCCTTGGGCACGCGCTTGTGCGCCGCGCCCTGGATGGCGGCCTTGTGCGACGACATGCAGATGCTGTCGGACACGATGCGGCATAGAATCTCGTCGTCCTTGAGCGGGGGGAGTTCGAACGTTTCGAGGCGCAAGTCGTTTGCGCCGTAGATGCGGACGGCGGTGGTCTTGACGGACATAGGGCCTCCAATGCAAAGAGAAAGCCGGGCGCGGCCGCGGGCGGCTGGTGAAACATTAATGATACCCGGCGCAGGGGGGCGGGGCAACGGCGGAGAAGGCTCAGCGCCGGCGGCTGGGCGGCCGCGCTACGCTTGCGCCCACGATGAGCTCAACGGGCAGCGTTACTTGGATGGGTCCCTTGCGCTTGCGCTCGACCAGGTCCAGCAGCGCCGTGGCCGCGCTCTCGCCCAGGGTGAAGGCGTGCAGTTCCGCGCCGGCCAGGCGGATGAACGCGTCGTGCGTGCGGTTCAGCGCCACGCACGCCAGCGACATGCGCTCCGGAACCCCGATGCCCTGGTCCATTAGACTCCGCGCCGCCGACGCGGCCATGCCGTCCTCGTAGAACACCATGGCCGTGAGGTCTGGAAAGCCGGCCATGCAGTGCGCCACGATGGCGGGCACGGACCGCTCCGTGCCGGTGGAGACCTCGAACACCCGGCCCCGGGCCGCCACGCCGCTTTCGGCCAGCGCGCGCGCAAAGCCCTCCCAGCGGCTCTGGTAGATGGCCCGCGACAGAGGTTTGGTGACGTACACCACCTCGCGGTGGCCCCGCTCCATCAGCAGCCGCCCCACGCGGTACCCGGCGTCGCGGTTGTCCGGGTTGACGAAGCTCGCCTTCTGGCCCGCGGGCGGTTCTTGATTCACGTGCACCACGGGAAACGGCAGGTCCACGGCCAGCGTGCCGTGCGTGATGAGCAGGCCCGCCAGGCCCGACCGCTGCATCTGCGCCCACAACGAGTCCGCGTCCTCCTGCGCCGGCCACTCGACGAACTGCAAGCCGTAGCCGCGATGGAACGCCGCGGTGCTCGCGCCTTGGAGCATCCGGGAGTAGAAGGGGGTGGGGAACAGGGTCATGAGAAAGCCGATGGCCTTGGCCTGCCGCGAGGACGGCGAGGCGACGACCGTGCCCGCCGCGCCGCGCCTGCGCACCAGCAGCCCCTCGGCGGCGAGGATGGTCAGCGCCTTGTTCGCCGTCTCCTTGGTCACGCCATACGACTCGGCCAGCGTGTATTGAGATGGAACGCGGCTGCCCGGCGCCATGCGTCCGCCCAGAATGCCCCGGCGCAGGTCCTCAACGATGCGTGTGTAGCGCGGGTCCATCGCCGATCCCCACATGAATTGAGCTGGTTCCAGCCTTGGGGTGGATTGTAACACTTAAGGATGAATGAGTCAATATTTGGCAAATGGATGTTTCTTGGCAAGCAGCCTTTGAGTTTTGCTGTTGACAAGGTTCTGTGAGGCGCTATAATTGAGTTAGCGCGTTGGGTGAAATGCATAATTCATTCAGAAGCCGCACGCTGGAATATTGGAGGCGTGGGAGATGCGCAACTCAGCACATGCGTTCACGTTGATCGAGCTGCTCGTTGTCGTGGCGATCATCGCGATCCTGGCGGCGATGCTCCTGCCCGCGCTTTCGGCCGCGCGGGAAAAGTCGCGGCGCGCCAGCTGCCTCAGCAGCCTCAAGCAGATGGCCCTGGCCTTGGAGAGCTACGCCGGCGACTACAGCGGCTACCTGCCCAGCACACCGCACTGGTTCGGCGCGTCCGAGGACTGGTGCAGCCCGCGCCCCAGTTCGTCCGCCTGCACGGTCCACGCGCGGGCCGGCTATGTCTACCACGACAACTGGGCCAACACGCAGAACTTGCGGCCCACGGTGTTCCACCAAGGCAACTACAGCCTGCGCACGCCCTCGGGCGCGGTGGAGACGATCGCGATCCACCGCAAGTGGCGCATGACGCATCATTGCTTCCGCACCGTGGCGCACGGCTCCAAGCGCGCCGACAGCAGCGGCGGCGGCGTCACCTATCCCGACGGCAAGTTCCCCGCCGGCCGCCTGAACGCCGCGCCCATTGGGGTGGGCCTTTTGCTCACCACCGGCTTTGTGGCCGACGCCAAGAGCTTCTACTGCGCCAGCGCCAGCAACATGCCCGCGGACTCCGACGACATGGGCGCCAGCCAGGCCCGCCACTGGCAGACCGCCGGCGGCTTCGACGGCGCCACGCTGCACTTCGGCGCCTGGGACGCCTCCAACCAGAACATGGCCGACATCCTCGCCGTTTACAGCTCCTACAACTACCGCGACGTTCCCCTGGGCGTGGCCTATCCCTGGCACCGCTGGGTTGAGCAGGAGCGGCGGCGCGAAACGCGCCTCTCCGGCGTCAGGCCCGACGTGAACGTCAGCATCGGGGCGCCCATCTTCAAGACCAACAGAGTCCTCGGCGGCCGCGCCATCCTTTCCGACACGTTCAGCAAAGGCACGAACAAAGACGCCTTCGGCAGGACCAAGGACTACACCCAGCCCAACGGCGGCCGCAACGCCGGCTTCGGCTTCGTGGGCCATCGCGACGGCTACAACGTGCTCTACGGCGACGGCAGCGCCAAGTGGGTCGGCGACCCGCAGCAGCGCATCGCCTTCGCCAATGAGTCGCGCGGCGGCTGGAGCATCGACACGACCTACGTGGACACCCTTTTCGCCTACAACCACTATCGCGCCTGCAACGAGAACACCACGTACCTCAGCGGCCCGTTCCGCGACGCCAAGGTCAGCGATCCCCAGGTCAGCGAAAGCCCGGCGGGCGTGTGGCACGGGTTCGATGTGGCCGGGAACATGGACGCGGGCGTGGACGAGTGATGCCGCGACAGCGGGCCCGCGGATTCTGGAGCGAGGGGATGAAGCCGAGGCCGGACTTGGCGGACGCGCGCACGATGCCGGGCGTTGAAGTCTTTCAGCTCACCGAAGGACCGCTGCCGAACAGCCACGTCTACATGGAGGCGCAGGTCTTCGCGCCCGACTCGAAGCGCTTCGTGCTCCATGGCGGCGCGTATGCTCACGGCTATGACCATCGCGACCCCAAACGCAAGTACTTGTTGTGCGACTTGGAGCAAGGCGGCCGGCTTAGTCCTTTGACCGAGGAAGTGGGCGCGTGCGCGCCAGCCGTGTCGCCGGACGGGCGCTTTCTCTATTACTTCGTGGACGAGACAGCCCCCCAAGACGGCAGGCTGACGCTGAAGCGCGTGGGGCTGGACGGTTCGGACCGGCGGACTCTGGCTGTTCTGGAAGGTCCCAGGCCGGAGACGGGCACGCCGGCGGCAAAGGTCTACCCGCTCTCCACGATATCGTCCGACGGCCGGCGGCTGGCGCTGGGCGCGTTCTTCTCCGACGGCAAGACAGAAGGGAACCCGTGGGGGCTGCTGGTGTTCGACCTGGAGACCGGCGCTGCGCGGGCGCTGCCGCTGGGCCACGAGTTGGGCAACCCCCACATGCAATACTGCCGTTCCACCTGCGGCGAGCGGTCGCGCGACATCATGGTTCAGCACGATCACGGCAACGCCTACTCGCCACTAGGGGAGATGACGCGCCGGCAGGCGGCGGCGGCGGACCTCCCGCTTCGTCTTTCCGACTATGCGCGGGCGGCAGGCCGCCCGCCGGAGGCGAACTTCTCGGGGCTGGGCATTGACATCCACGTGATGCGCGACGACGGGTCGAATCCGCGGTCCATGCCGTGGGGCCGCGATGGCAATGAGCGGCTCCAGGGCCACCAGTGCTGGCGTGGCCAGAGCGAGTGGGCCATCACGTCCACCGACGTCTTCAGGCCGGAAGGTCGCACGCTGGTGGAGGGACGCGCAGTCCAGGCCAGCGGCCACGATGGCTTGTTGACGCCTGGGGCGGAGCGGAACGTCTTGAGCCGGGGTTTTGCGAATCCGCGGTTCTACCATTTCGCCACGGATCGGGAG
>CAYYEE010000385.1:0-4817 GCA_964470775.1 uncultured Planctomycetota bacterium
GGCGACGCCGGCGAGGACGAGACGTCCGGCGGTGAGGCCGGTCTCTTCGGCGAATTCGCGTCGGGCGCATTGTTCGCAGGTCTCGTCCATGTTCAGGAAGCCGCCGGGAAAGGCGAACTTGCCCGCGTGCGGGTCGTGTGCGCGGCGGATGAGGCAGACGCGCAGTTCGCCCTGCTCGACACTGAACGCGGCGACGTCGGAGGTCAAGGCCGGCCTGGGGTATTCATAGGTATAGGGCATGGGTTTTCACGTTTTGCGGCGGGCAGGGCGCTGGCGATCGAGTCTGGCGAGCGCCTTGCCGGCCAGGTCGATCATTTCCTTGGCCTGCCGCAGCGTGGTGTCCGTGGCTTGGTCGCCGTGGATCATCTGGGCGATTTCGGCCTCGCGGCCGGCGGCGTCGAGCTGAATGATGCGCGTGACTGAGCGGCCGGCGGTGACGCGCTTTTCGACCTTGAGGTGGATGGCGGCGTAGGCGGCGATTTGGGGCAAGTGGGTGATGCAGATGACCTGGCGGCCGTGGGCGATGGCGGCGATCTTTTCTCCGATGACCGCGCCGATGCGTCCGCCGATGTTGGCGTCGATCTCGTCAAAGATGAACACGGGTGTGCGGTCCACCTGGGCCAGGCAGCCTTTGATGGCGAGCATGATGCGAGCGACTTCGCCGCCGGAGCCAACCATGCGCAGCGGCTTGAGGTCCTCGCCGGGATTGGTGGAAAGCAGCATCTCGACGGCGTCCATGCCGGAGGCGCCGGCGGGCTCGGGGCCGGAGGGCGCGTCGGCCGCGGGCATGACGGCGACGCTGAAACGGCCCGCGGGCATGGCCAGGTTGCGCATCTCGCGCTCGACCTGGGGGCTGAGCTTGCGGCCGGCGGCCTGGCGCGCCTTGGTGAGCTCATGGCCAACGGCGAGCAGGTCCTTGGAGGCGTCGGCGATGCGGCTTTCGAGTTCGCTCAGGTCGCGGGTCTCGGCGTCGAGCGCGTCGAGGTTCTCCTTGAGGCGCTGTGACATGGCGGCGAGGTCTTCGGGCGCGGCGCTGTGTTTGCGGGCGATCTCGTCATAGCGGCGCAGCCGTTCTTCAATCTGTTCCAGGCGGCTGGCGTCGAAATCGAAGCTTTCGCGGAAGTGGCGCAGGGCGTAGGCGGCTTCTTCCAATTGCGCGGCGGCCTCGATCACGGCTTCGAGTGCGCTGCGCAGGTCGGGGTGGAAGGCGGCCAAGGGTTCCAGGTCGCGCGTGAGGGCCTGGGCGCGCTCAGTGGCGCTGCCGTCGCTTTCGTAGAGGCTGTCGAGCCCCTGGGCCACGACGCGCGAGACCTTTTCGGCGTTGGCGAGCAAATCGCGTTCTTCGCGGAGCTGGGTGTATTCGCCGTCTACGGGGTTGAGCGCTTCGATTTCCTGCAGGCGGAAGGAGAGCAGCTCGCGCTTTTCGCGGCGGACCTCTTCGGTCTGGCGGAGTTCGTCGAGGCGGCGGCGCAACTGGGTGAGTGCGGCGTAGCGCTCGGCGAAACGGTCGCGGAGGGGTTCGAGCTGGCCGTAGGCGTCGAGGACGCTGCGTTGATTGGCGGGGACGAGGAGCGACTCGTGCTCGCGCTGGCCGTGGATGTCGACGAGGAGCTGGCCCGCGTCGCGCAACGTGGTGACGCTGACGGGTTTGCCGTTGGCGCGGCAGCGGTTGCGGCCGGAAAGGGAGTATTCGCGTTCGAGCAGAATCTCCGTGACGTCTGGCTCGATGTCAAAGGCAAGGGTTTGGGCGAGCTCGGCGCGGAGGCGGGGGGAGGGGATGTCGAAGAGGCCCTCGACGCAGAGGTCCTCGGCGCCGGCGCGGATGAGGCCGGCGTTGGGGCGGCCGCCGAGCAGCAGATTCAGCGCGCCGAGGACCAGGGACTTGCCCACGCCCGTTTCGCCGGTGAGGACATTGAAGCCGGGTCCGAAACGGACGCGGGCATCCTCGATCAAGGCGAAGTTGCGGATGTGGATCTCGCGCAGCATGAACGGGGGATCAGCGGATTTTGGAGCCTGGGGGCGCGTCGCGGCCGGTGGTTAGGACGACGACGTCTTCGCCGGCCTGGGCGGCCAGCAACATGCCGTTGCTTTCCACGCCGCGCAGCACAGCGGGTTCGAGGTTGGCGACGACGATGATGTTTGTGCCGACGAGTTGCTCCGGGGCGTACCACTTGCGGATGCCGGCGACAATCTGGCGGCGTTCCTCGCCCAGGTCCACTTGCAGGACCAAGAGGCGGTCGGCGTTGGGGTGGGGCTGGGCATCAACGACCTTGGCGACACGCAGATCGACTTTGGCGAAATCTTCGATGTTGATCATGGTGGCTCCATGGGACAAGGACGGCGTTTGTGTGGACAGAGAGACTTTATCAGATGAGGAGCGGGGGGGCAACGGGCGGGGATGGGAGGAATGGGAGAGACGAGAAGTGTGGGCGGTGCGGGGAAAGGCAGGGGGGTTAGTCGTCGCGGCCGCCGAGGAGGCCGAGGCGGAAGAGGTAATAGAGGAGGGTGAGGATGGAGGAGATGGCGGCGGCAACGTAGGTCCAGGCCGCGGCGCCGAGGACGGATTGGACGCCTTCCATCTCTTCGCGGCTGGAAATGACGCCGGTCTGGGCCAGGGCGATCTTGGCTCGGGAGGAGGCGTTGAACTCGACGGGCAAGGTGATGAGCTGGAAGGCGACGAGGACGCCGAAGAGGACAATCCCGGCCTTGACGAGCCCGATGGAGCCCATGATGAGGCCGATGAAGATGAGGGGGATGGCCAGGTTGGAGCCGAAGCCGGCGAGGGGGACCATGAACGACCGCAGGGCCAGCGGCGCGTAGTTGTGGGCGTGCTGGATGGCGTGGCCAGCTTCGTGGGCGGCGACGCCGACCGCGGCGACGGAAGGGCTGGCGTAGACGTTGCTGGAGAGGCGCAGCGTCTTGGAGCGTGGGTCGTAGTGGTCGCTGAGGAAGCCGTCAACGCGCTCGATGCTGACGTCGTTGACGCCGGCGGCGTCGAGAACGCGGGCGGCGGCTTGGGCGCCGGTCATGCCGCGGCTGGACATGACGCGGCTGTACGTGGCGAAGGCGGCCTTGATACGCAACTGCGCCCAAAGCGCAAGCAGGATGGCTGGGCCGACAAAGACCCAGTACATGGGGTCGAGTCCGACGAACATGGCTATACCTCCTGGGTTTGAGTTCTACCCATTATAGACGACATAGCCCCGCGCCGAAACCCTTAGGCGCCGGGGTGGAATGTCTTTTCAATTGCGCATACGTTGGGGGATGGGAGGGCGTTTGACGTTGATGGGAGAGATGGAAGGAATGGGTGGGAGGGCTACGCCTGGCGGGGGGCGGCGTATTCCTTCTCGCTGGGCTCGGGGATGGCTTTGAGGAGGTCGGCGACGACGCGGTCGGTGGTGATGCCTTCGGCGTCGGCGTTGAAGTTGGTGAAGATGCGGTGGCGCAGGACAGGGTGGGCCATGGTCTGGATGTCTTTGCACGAGACGTTGTAGCGGCCGTGCATGATGGCCCAGGCTTTAGCGCCGAGGACAAGGTACTGGGCGGCGCGTGGGCCGGCGCCCCAGGTGAGCCACTCTTTGACAAAGGGCGGCGATGTGGGCTCGTTGGGCCGCGTGGCGCGGACGAGGTCAATGGCGTAGTTGACCACGTGGTCGGAGACAGGCACGCGGCGGACGATGCTCTGGATGGCGAGGATGTCCGCGCCGCGCAGGACGGGCTGGGGCGGAGGCGGGGCTTCGCTGGTGGTGGCTTTGATGATTTCCCGCTCTTCCTGAAGCTTGGGGTAGTCAATGTTGACCATGAACATGAATCGGTCGAGCTGGGCTTCGGGCAGGGGGTAGGTGCCTTCCTGCTCGATGGGGTTCTGGGTGGCAAGCACGAAGAAGGGGAGGTCGAGGGGATAGGTTTCGTCGCCGACAGTAACTTCATATTCTTGCATGGCTTGGAGCAGGGCGGCTTGGGTCTTGGGCGGGGTGCGGTTGATTTCGTCGGCGAGGATGAGGTTGGCGAAGATGGGGCCGCGGACAAAGCGGAACTGGCGCTGGCCCGTGGAGCGATCTTCTTCGATGATCTCGGTGCCGGTGATGTCGGAGGGCATGAGGTCAGGGGTGAACTGGATGCGGCTGAACTCGAGCTTGAGCACGCGGGCGATGGTCTGCACGAGCAAGGTCTTGGCCAGTCCAGGCACGCCGACGAGCAGACAGTGGCCGCGGCCGAACATGGCGGCGAGCAGCAGCTCGATGACCTCGTCTTGGCCGATGACGACCCTGTGAATCTCCTTGAGCAGCACTTGGCGGGCCTTGCCGAGCTGCTGGACGGCGCGGACATCGGCGGAGATTTCGTGGCGGGGTTCGGGGGCGCCGGCGGGCGTGGCCGTGGACAAGTCGTATCCTCCAAGGCTGGCGGCTGTGTTCGCGGCAAAGGATTCAGCTCTTGCGGCGAATGGAATCAGTGTAGCCGGGGAGGCAGGGAATGGCAAGAGAGGGGGCGGCGCGATGCGAGGCCGTGGGCGTCGTGGAGGTGGCGATCTGCTATGGGTTGACCTTGGCGGGGAGATCGCCACGCCCGTCCGATTCGCGGCCGGACTTGCGATGACGGGTCAGGGCTGGCTTTGGCGCCGGGGACGCCGAGCGAGGGCGCGCCCGGATCCGGGTTTGCGCTTGCCGAGGGTGTGAGAGGGACTGTAAGATGAGCGACGGTGGCGGGGCGCAGTGAGGGAGATGGATGAAAGAAGCGGGCGGACAGGAGGATCGGCTGGCGCAGGCGGCGGTGGCGGATGCGGCATCTCACGCGAAGAACGGCTCCGAACCGTCCGC
>CAYYEE010000386.1:0-4806 GCA_964470775.1 uncultured Planctomycetota bacterium
GCGGGCTGAGGCGCCATGTCCCCGCCGACGCGGTGTCTTTTTCAACGGGCCGCTAATGGGCGCATGGGGCGGGAGCGCAAGACAGGGGACGCGGAACCGACGAGTTCATGCTTCGGGGGAGGCGCGCTTGAGGGACTCCAGCTCCGCCTTGAGGATGGCGAGCTCCTGCGTGAGGCGGACGATGCGCCGGCCGTGGCGGCAGGCGATGAGGGAGACGTTCATGAACATGAGCGCGCAGAGCGCGAAGACGAACAGGATGACGGCGGACTGGTAGACCATCCCCGTAATGGCGACGAGCAGATTGACCAATCGGGGGAAGGCGGCGAGGAGGAGCATGAGGGTGATGGCGCCGGTCCACACCAGGGCGTATTCGGGCCTGAGCTGGCGCCGGCGCAGGAAGAGGAGCAGCATCAACCCGAAGGCGACAGCGACAGCGCAGACGACAATGCGGACATGCGTGTTCATGACGGACTCCCGAATCGGCTCCGCTGGGGTTCGCACGGCTTGGCGATGACGCCGACCACGATGCCCATGAGGACCTTGACAACGTAGTACACGCTGCGGAGGAGGTTGATCGAGCTCGTTCCGGCGGCGCGTTCAGCCATGCTGACCGGGGTCTCGATGACGTGGAAGCCCGCGCGGCTGAGCGACACGAGCGACTCGATCTCGGGGAAATCGAAGACCGCGATGCGGGCGAGGTGGGTGAGGGCGGGGCGCTTGGCGGCGATGAAGCCGGAGGTGGGGTCGGTGACGCGGCGGCGGCAGATGGCGCTGAGAATGATCGAGAAGAAGCGGATGCCTATGCGGCGGAGGAAGGGGGCTTTGTAGCCGCCGGGAGCGAGGAACCGCGAACCAACGACCATGTCCACTTCGGCGGGGGCAAGAGCGTCGAGGAGGCGGTGGATCTCGGCGGGCGGGTGTTGGCCGTCGCCGTCCAGGCGGACGGCGATGTCATAGCCCTGGGCGATGGCGTAGATCTGCCCGGTCTGCGACGCCCCCCCGATCCCAAGATTGAAGGGGAGAGACACGACTTGGGCGCCCGCCTCCCGGGCGGCGCGCGCGGTGTTGTCCATGGAACCGTCATCGACCACCAGGACCGTGGCTTCGGGGAGGGCCTGCCGGACACGCTGGACGACCTGGCCGATGGCGGACTCCTCGTTGTGAGCGAGAATGTAGGCGAGGATCCGCGGCGTTTGGCTCTGCATGGGGCCTGACCTGGCGCAGGGATGGGAAGCGCCCGGCCGCCTGGGGCGGCGGCCTTTTACGGGGGAATAGTAGCACGGGGGGTGGAGGGGAGTCAACGCGGCCGGGGGACGGCGCGGGGGTGACCGCACCCGGCCCGCAGGCCAATGGCGCGGAGGCGCCGCTCTCCAAAACAAGGGCGGACAGGGCGTTGACACTGAATGGGCAGGCTGTTACCATGACGCAGCGCATATTCAACGGGTCCGTTCACCGCGCCGGGCGCGGGCGCCCGGTGGTACATGAGAGGGTCATTAATGGACCAGAAGAAAAGCAACCTGATCAACGTGACCGTGCTTGACGACGTGGGGGTCGTCAATTTCACGACGACGCAGGTGCTCGACGAGTTGAACGTTCAGCAACTGGGGCAGGAGCTGATGGACCTGGTCGAGAAGCGCTATATGGTGAAGCTGGTGCTGAACTTCGAGAATGTGAAGTTCCTTAGCAGCGCTGTGCTGGGCAAGTTGATCTCTCTGAACAAGCGTCTGGCGGCGGAGAAGGGGCGGCTGGCGTTCTGCCACATTCGCGAGGACATTATGCAGGTCTTCAAGATCACGCGCCTCGACAAGCTCATTCCGATCGTCGATAGCGAGGAAGAGGCTGTGCAGAAGGTGAGAAAGGGCGGGTTCAGCCTGTTCGGCAAATAGGCTGGGCTGCTGTCGTTTGTGCGAGATTTCGGGCCGTTGCGGGCGATGCCTGCGGCGGCCCGATGTGTTTCTGAATGCGCGTGGGCCGAGGCGCGCGTGGATATGCCGCAAGCGAGGCGTGGGTGGGCTGTCTTTGCGAGATCGATGCGGCCACCAAGGAGGTCCGCTTGAGCCTGGACGGGGATGACCCCATGCAACGGTGGATTGACGTCCATCTCCTGCCGGCCCAGGGCGCCGAGGCCGAGCGCGTGAAGCGTCAGGGCCGAGGGGTGTGGCGTTTGAGCGGGTTAAGGTGGAAGATAGCAGGCACGTGGGTTTTGGACTTCGGGAAGGGGCGGGGGAGGTAAAGGTGAAGTTGGCGTGGGCGTGATGGACTGTATGGACCAGATGGACTGGATGGGCAGGGGAGGGTGGCGCGATGGGATGTGAGGAGCGACTCGATTCTCTGCTGCCCAAGCACGGCGGTTACCGCAAGCTGAAGGGTTTCCAGATCGCCCAGCTTGTGTATGACGTAACCGTTCGCTTCTGTGATCGGTACGTCGAGCCGCGCAGCAGGACGCATGACCAGATGGTTCAGGCGGCGCGTTCGGGCGCGCGGAACATCGCTGAGGGAAGCGTGGCCAGCGGCACGTCGAAGAAGATGGAGTTGAAGCTGACCAACGTGGCGAGGGCGGGTTTGGAGGAGTTGCGGCTGGACTACGAGGACTTCCTGCGCCAGCGGGGGCTGCCGCTCTGGGACCGGAACGACCCGCGACGCCAGGCATTGGTTGGCAGGCGTTGCGCCACGGCTGACGATGTGGCGCTGTGGGTGAAGGAGACAGCCCAGGAGGATGGGCACAATGGACACGATAGATGTCGTGAGGGTGGGTCCATCGAGTCCTTGAGGTCCATCTAAGCGGCTCTCTCGGCCAACGCCGCTCTGGTTCTGATCGGCGTCGCTGTGGCGATGTTGGAGCGGCAGATCGCGTCGTTGGCTCGGGCATTTGAGACGGAAGGCGGCTTCACGGAGCGGCTGTATCGGCGGCGCAGTGAGTTGAGAGGCAAGGAGGGTTGACCAGATGAAGCATCTCTTGTTCGCGGCGTGCATGGCGTTGCTATCGTCGTATGCGGCGGCGGACTGGCAGGTCGGGACGATCACCGAGACGCGGCGGGTGGGGCGGGCGGAGGCGCCGGGCAAGGCGCTGGCTGTGTCGCTGGAGGCGGCAGGGAACGAGTGGGAGGGGTTCCAGGTTCTGCTGCGCTCGGACAAGCCCGTGGCGGGCGTGGGGCTGGAGATGGGCGATCTGAAGGGACCGGGAGGAGCGGTGATTCCGGCCAAGGGCTGCCGTCTCTATCGGCAGCATCAGTTCGAGATCACGGACCCGACCTTCCGCAACAAGGAGTTCAAGCCGGGCTGGTATCCCGACGCGCTGATCCCGTTCGCCCATCCGCTGACGGGCGAGGCGCTGACGGGCGCGCGTTTTCAGGCCGTGCCGTTTGACCTGCCCGCGAATGAGACGCATGGGTTCTGGGTGGACGTGTTCGTGCCGGCGGGGACGGCGGCCGGGGAGTACAGGGGCGTGTGCCGCGTGACGCGCAAGGACGGGCCGGCCAAGGAGATTCCAGTGACCGTGAAGGCATGGGGCTTTGACCTGCCGGCCACGCCGGCCATGCGCACGGCGCTGGGCTGGCCGGCCGACCGGCTGCGGGGCTACTACGCCAAGCTGGCCAAAGAGGGCAAGGCCGAGGCGCCCAAGGACTGGGCGTCCGTGGAGGCGCAGTGCGCGGAGCTGCTGTCGCGCCACAGGATCAACGCCACGCCGCCGGCCGACATCAAGCGCCCCGCGGCGCAGGCGGACGGGAGCTACGCCTTTTCGCCCGCGCAGGTGAAGGCGTTGCGGGAATGGGTGGACCGCTATCACGTGAACGCGATCCCCATGGACCACCCCCGGAGCGTGGTCAAGGACCTGGAGAAGGAGAAGGACAAGTTGCGCGCGTGGCTGAAGGCGTTTGACCAGCTTGCGCGCGACCTGGACCGGCCGGGCGTGGCTTTTTACACCTATCTGAAGGACGAGCCGAACAAGAAAGAGGAATATGAGTACGTGCAGCAGTGGGGCAAGGCGGTCAAGGAGGCGAAGTCGGCGCTGAAGGTGTTGGTCGTGGAGCAGACCAAGACGCAGAACCCGGAGTGGGGCGACTTGTACGGGGCGGTGGATATTTGGTGCGCGCTGTTCCCGTTGCACGACGACACGACGGCGCGCGAGCGCATGGCGCTGGGCGAAGAGGTGTGGACCTACACGGCGCTGTGCCAGCGCGAGCCGGCCACGCCTTTCTGGCAGACCGACTACCCCTTGCTGAACTACCGCGTGCCCGCGTGGCAGGCGTGGCGGTTCGGGATTACCGGCATCCTGTACTGGGGCGGCATGGCCTATTGGAGCGGGGTGCAAGACCCTTGGATGGACCCGAAGACGCTGGACCGGCGCAACCCGCCCGCGGGCAAGCCCAACCCTCTCTACCTCTACAACGGCGACGGCAGTATTCTCTATCCCGGACGGGACGCGGGCTATGACGGCGTGGCGGCCAGCCTGCGGCTCAAAGCGCTGCGCGACGCGATCGAGGACTACGACTACCTGGCGCTGCTGGACAAGGCGGGCAAGAAGGAGCAGGCGCTGAAGGTGGTTTTGGGCGTGGCGCAGGACTGGTTCAAGTGGGACCACAACCCCGCCGCGTATCTGAAGGCGCGGGAGAAACTGGCGGGGATGCTGGTGAAGTAGGGAAGGATGACGTTGACGTCGCGGGGCCGGCGTTGGGCGGCGGGGAACCGCCGCCCGACTGCTTTTGGCGCTCACTTGACCGTGATGCTAACCGTGGCGCCGCGTCCCTAGGCCCAAATCAAGCGAGTTATCATAGTGAATAGACGCCGCGCCCTCCGGAGGCGCGG
>CAYYEE010000387.1:0-4805 GCA_964470775.1 uncultured Planctomycetota bacterium
GCCGCCAAGACGCCCATCGCGCTGCGGGAGATGGTGGCTTTGACGGCGGACGTGCGCGCCAAGGTCTATCATCGGGTGGGGTGTCCGGCGCTGGTCCGAGTGCCTCTTGCGGCTCAGAAACCCTTCTCCACTTACAGCGAGGGACGCGACCTGGGCTGCAAGCCGTGCCCGGAGTGCAAGCCGCCCTCATTGGAGGAGCTGCGAGATGCTGAGGCCGCGGCGGAGCGTGAAGTGCCGGACGCTCTCAAGCCCGAGGCCCGCGTCAAGGCCGACCTGGTGAATGAGGAGATCGTGTCGGTCCCGGCCAACAGGTCCTACGTTGAGACGGGCATTCGCGTGGAAAAGGGCCAGTTCGTTCTTCTCAGGGCCTGGGGCCGCATCAAGGTCTCATCGAATGTGGCGCCGGGGGGCGAGTTGCCGTTGTGGGGGCCGGATGGCACGACGGTGAAGGGCAAGCCCCGCTATTGTCTCATGGCCCGCGTGGGCTCTCAGGTCGTGCAGGCCGGACGCGAGCGAGGCTTCCAGGTCGAGCGCGCCGGTGTCCTGTCTCTGGGGGTTCTGGACGAGCCGGACGGCTACAAGGACAACGAGGGCGCCTTTGAGGTCTGGGTGCGGGTGTTGACTCCGCGGGGACCCGTGCAGCGCGTGGAGTCTTCGCGAGACGCGGCGCCCAGGCTCGACGCCGGCGCGAAGTGAGCCGCGAGGCCGGGGACGGTCAGCCCGTCTCCGCCGCCACCAATTCCAGCAGACGGCGGTACTCGCAGTTGGCGGGCATGGCGCTGATCAGGTTCTTGAACTGCGTCCGGCTGATGAACCCCATCCGGAACGCCGCCTCCTCGGGCGAGCCGACAAGCTGCTCCTGGCTCTGCTCGTAGAGGAGGATAAGCTGGCGCACTCGCTCGATGGCATCGCGCGTGCCCGTGTCATACCATCCGATGCCGCGTCGCAAGGTGACCACGCGCAGGTCACCCCGCTCCATGTAGACCCGGTTCAGGTCCGTGATCTCCAGCTCACCGCGTGAAGACGGCCTCAGCGCCCGCGCCAGACGGCTCACCTCGCCGTCATAGGCGTAGAGTCCGGGCACCGCGTAATGCGAGCGCGGGTTGGCGGGCTTCTCTTCGATGCTGATCGCTCTGCCGCCGGCGTCGAACTCCACCACGCCAAACCGCTGCGGATCGCGCACATGCTTGGCGAAGATTAGCGCGCCCTTGCGGTGTTCGCCGATGTGCTTGAGGTAGTCCGAGGCGCCATAGAACAGGTTATCGCCCAGGATCATCGTCACCGGTTCGCCAGCGCAGAAGTCCTCGGTGAGGATGAACGCCTGCGCGAGCCCCTCTGGTTTGGGCTGAACCACGTAGCGCAGATGGATGCCCCACGCCGTCCCGTCACCGAGCAGCCGCTTGAACAACTCCTGGTGCTCCGGGGTGGTGATGACCGCGATGTCGCGGACGCCGGCCAGCATGAGCTGGGTAAGGGGGTAGTAGACCATGGGCTTGCCGCCCACGTCGAGAAGCTGCTTGCTCAGAAGATTGGTGATGGGGAACAGGCGCGTGCCCGCGCCGCCGGCCAGGATGATGCCTTTCACAGAGTTCGCTCGCCTCCTCGCAGCAACTGGTAGCTTCCATCGCCCTTGCGCAAAAGCGCCACGTCGGCCTGGATGGACCTTTCGTTCACTTCAACGATGTTGTTAAGATCGGAAGAAGAGAACTTCGCTTCGGCCTGGCCCTGGCTCAATCCTCCCCGGATATGCCTGGCCACCAGCCGTTTGCGCAGCACGTTCGTGTCTACTTCGATCCGCACGGAGATGTGAGCGTGGCGGCGCACGCTGGCCCAGTGCGGCTCGTCCAGCAGGAGGTAGTTCCCCTCCACCACCACAAGCCGCTGGCCGTTGACGCAGGGACCGTCAGGCCTGGGCTCGTGGATGTTGCGGTCGTAGACCGGCCAAATAACCGGCGTGCCGGCCGCCAGCTGGGCCATGGCAATGGTCATCGCGCGCACGTCAAAGGTGTCGGGCGCACCCTTGCGGCCAAGCAGCCCCCGCTCGGCCAGATAAGCGTTGGGGAAGTGGAAGCCGTCCTGAGACACGGCGGCGTAGGAGACGCCCGCTTCCTCGGCCAGCCGCCCCCAGAGCGCGCAGAGCACGCCTTTTCCGCTGGCCGGGGGGCCAGCCAGTACCACAATGGTCCGTTCCTCGGTCCCTGCCCTCAGGAACCGGTCCAGCAGCCGCCTGTGCACGTCATTAACGTCGCGGTCAGGAATGGATACGTCTTCCTCAAACCCGGAATTGTTCAAATGAAGGATCACGTCCACCACCTCTTGTCAGGGGTATCGCGGCGCCTTATAGACCTGCCTGCTGGGCTTGCCGCTCCGACAGCCCTCAAGGATAGCGCGGCCAGCCTTTAGTGGCAAGAGCTGTCGGTGAACAGTCATTGCGCCCCTCTTGCAGCGTATCAGATAGACGGACTGCGCCACGGCGGTTTCCTTGATCGTCGCCGGGGCCGCTGGCCTCAGCCGCATGGTCCCCGTTTTCAACGGGTTCCGCTGCTTGACTTGACTTTGTCAGCTTCCCTATAATTGGTCCTGTAAGTGCCATCGCCTTAGGCGCGGGTGGGGTATCGTGACAAGGGCCATGTTGGCGCCGCCTAAGTATTTGCAAACGGAACGCTTGCGCAAGGGAGACCCGGTTGGCGAACCTCTGTGTTGTAGGCCTGCAG
This sequence comes from uncultured Planctomycetota bacterium, assembly GCA_964470775.1. Lineage (GTDB taxonomy): Bacteria > Planctomycetota > Brocadiia > CAIUPP01 > CAYYEE01 > CAYYEE01. The sequence continues at coordinate 2,715 of CAYYEE010000387.1, forward strand.
TGGGGAGATGAAGGCAAGGGCAAGCTTGTTGACGTTCTCTCGAAGGAGTACGACGTTGTGGTCCGGTACCAGGGCGGCGGCAACGCCGGCCACACGGTGGTCGTTGATGGCCGCAAGTATGTCCTGCACCTCGTCCCCAGCGGCATTCTCAGGCCTGGATGTGTCTGTGTGATCGGCAACGGCGTCGTGGTCGATCCCGCGACACTAGTGGAGGAGATTGACGGCCTGAAGGCGCAAGGGGTCAGGGTCGAGGAGAACCTCCTTATCAGCGACCGCGCCCATATGGTGTTGCCCTATCACAAGATCATTGACAAGCTGGCCGACACCGAGGACGGCAAGCCCCGCATCGGCACCACAGGCCGCGGCATCGGGCCATGCTACAGCGACAAAGTGTCGCGCCAGGGTATCCGCATCGGCGAACTGCTGGACAAGGCCGAGTTCGGCAAGAGGCTGCGCGAAGCGCTGGTACAGAAGAACAGAGTCCTTACCGCGCTCTACGGCGCCGAGCCGCTGGCCTTTGAGCCGCTCTACAACGAATTCTGCGGCTACGCTGACCGGTTGCGGCCCATGATTCGAGACACCGTGGACGTGCTCAACACCTATGCCGATCAGGGCAAGTCGATCCTTTTCGAGGGCGCGCAGGCCGCTTTACTCGATATTGACTACGGAACTTATCCTTACGCCACGTCCAGCAACACGACCACCGGCGGCGTCGCTACCGGCGCGGGTCTGCCGCCCAAGTCCGTTGGCCACGTCATCGGCGTAGCCAAAGCCTACACCACGCGCGTCGGCGAAGGCCCCTTCCCCACGGAATTGCAGGACGACCTCGGCGCGAGGCTTCGCGAACACGGAGGCGAGTTCGGAGCCACGACTGGACGGCCTCGGCGTTGCGGCTGGTTCGACGCCGTCTCCGTCCGCCACTCGACTCGCGTGTGCGGGGCGGACTCCATCGCCTTGACCAAATTGGACGTCTTGGGCGGCATGGGACGCATCAGAGTCTGCGTCGCCTACCGCCACGGCTCCGAAATCCTCAAACGGTTCCCCTCCAGTTGCGCTGTTCTGCGGAGCGTGGAACCGGTGTATGAGGAGTTCGAGGGCTGGGAAGAAGATATCAGCCAGGCGCGCAGCGTCAAGACGCTGCCTAAGGCGGCCAAGGACTACATTCGCGCCATCGAAGAGCGCGTTGGCCTGCCGGTCAGCAGCATCGGCGTGGGCAGCGGTCGAGAGGAAATCATCCGGCTGCCGTTGTGACGTCCGGCCGCCATCGGTTGGAAGAGGGATATGAAGGAGGATTGCTCCCACGATTCCCGTGTGGACCGGGCTAACCTTCCGGGCCACGTGGCGATCATCATGGACGGCAATGGACGTTGGGCCAGGGCGCGAGGCTGGGCGCGCACGCGCGGCCACGAAGCCGGGGCGGACTCTGTCCGCGCCGTGGGCCGCATGTGTGGCCGGCTAGGCATTAGCCAGCTTACGCTATTCGCGTTCTCGTCCGAGAACTGGAAGCGCCCCAAGCGCGAAGTGTCGTTCCTGATGCGCCTGCTTCGCGATTTTCTCATCTCCGAGCGCCCTTCCATCGTCAGCAACAACGTCCGCGTCCGGGCTATCGGCAGGATCGCCGGCCTGCCCCAGGAAGTCCAGGACGAGTTGGCGCGCACCATCGAAATGACCGCGGCCAACACGGGACTGCTGCTGCGGCTGGCCCTCAACTATGGCGGCCGCCAGGAAATCGTGGACGCGGCGCGCGCCTTTGCCGAAAAGTGCCTGCGTGGCCAGGCCGCGCCCGAGGACCTCGACGTCGATGCCTTCCGCCGGTTCCTTTATGACGCCGACATGACCGATCCCGATCTGCTCATCCGCACCGGCGGCGAGATGCGCGTCAGCAATTTTCTGCTTTGGGAGATGGCCTACACCGAGATTTATGTCGCCTCTACCTGCTGGCCAGACTTCCGCGAGGCGGAGTTCGCCAAGGCGCTGGAAGCCTATGCCGGCCGCGAGCGCCGCTATGGCGGGCTGCCGCGCCGCTCTCCGCGACGCCAGACCGGCGCGCATGTCAGGGTTTCGTGAACGTTGGATCCCAGCGACCACATC
>CAYYEE010000388.1:0-4805 GCA_964470775.1 uncultured Planctomycetota bacterium
AAGTTTGACCCCCCCCCCCCTTTCTGCTATAAATATCTGACTCTGGAGCGTCGCCGCCGCGTGGAAGCGGCCTGCGCCGCGCCAGGGTTCGCCTCAAGACCAACGGCGCAAAACGCCGGGGTCGCGGGCGTACGCCAGCCCTCTGACGACGCCCGCTTTGGGCGTTATGGGGGGAGAGTAAGAGCATGATCAAGAAAAGCGGCAAACAGTTCTTCGAAGTCTTCGCGCCGTCGTCCGGCGCGGCGTCACAGACCCAGCCAGCGCGCCCGTACGCGCCCGCGCAGACCACCGCGCAGACCAGCGGCGCGGCCACGGACGTGATGCCGGGCGGTCCCCGGCTCCTCACCATTCGTCTCCACGTCTGGGCCGCCGCCGTCATCGCCGTCCTCGCCATGGCCCTTCTCGCCATCGCCTACTTCTGGGGATTCCAGCGCGGCAAAGCCTTTGCCCTGGCCCCCCGCACCCCCAACATCCCCGACGTCCGCGTCCCCGCGGGTCCAAGCCCCCGCGCGCCGGCCGCCCCGGCCCCGCGCACCGGCGCCTCGTCCACCCCCACCGGCTCCGCCTCCCTGCCGGGCGCCTTGGCCCCGTCGCCCACAGGCATTTCCTCTCCAAAGCCAGCCCCCGCTCCCGCGCCGGAGGCCGCCACCGTCGCCAAGCCCCAATTCGCCCTCTGCCTCGTGACGTACAACAAGAGGGAGCAAGCGGAAGCCGTCAAGAAGAAACTTGAAGAGAAGCTCGGCGCCGAACATACATTCCTGTTGGTGAAAGCCGGCGACCAGGGCGCCTCGATCGCCGTGGGCCCCATCAACGACACCACCACCCCCGAGGCGCTGAAGCTCCGCGAGAAGTTCCGCAAGATGCCTTTCGAAAACGAGGCCGCGCCTTTCAAAGGGGCGTATTTCGTCCACCTCAAGTAGCCAGTAAGGAGAGCAGCCGTCATGTCGGTCCATAAGAGCCTGAGAGTCAAAAGCCGCCTGGTGCGGTCGCGCAACGTGATGACCCGCCTCGAGCGCATCGAGAAGCTCGAAGACGCCAAGAAGTGGGAGGAAGGCAAGAGCGTCTTTGGCCTGCCCAAGGTCAGGACCATCCGGCCCAAGGTCCGCCGCAAGGCCGCCGCCAAGAAGGAAGAAGCCGCCGCTCCGGGCGCCGAAGGCGCCGCCGCTCCGGCCGCCGCCGCCCCGGCTGCGGGCAAGGCCGCCGCCCCGGCCGCCAGCAAGGCCGCCGCCCCGGCCGCCAAAGCCGCCGCCCCGGCCGCCAAAGCCGCCAAGAAATAACCACCCCCGCGGCCGCCCCTGGCGGCCGCGGATCGTTTTAGCGGGACACACTACCATGTTCGCCAAGCGCATGGCCCTTATCGACTCATCGGGCATCCGCAAAGTCTTTGACCTCGCCGCCAAGCTCGAAAATCCCGTCAACCTCAGCATTGGCCAGCCTGACTACGACGTCCCCGACGAAGTCAAAGAAGCCGCCATCCACGCCATTCGCATCGGCCACAACCGCTACACCCTCACCCAGGGCCTGCCCACCCTGCGCCATGCCCTCATCGAGCGCCTCAAGCGCGACAAGAACGTCCACACCGAACACCTCATGGTCACCGCCGGCGTCTCCGCCGCCCTCATGCTCGCCATCCTCACCCTCATCGACCGCGGCGACGAAGTCATCATCCCCGACCCGTACTTCGTCATGTACAAACACCTCGTCCACCTCGCCGAGGGCGAACCCGTCTTCGTAGACACCTACCCCGACTTCACCGTCACCGCCGAACGCCTCCGCCCCCACATCACCAGCCGCACCCGCCTCATCCTCCTCAACAGCCCCGCCAACCCCACCGGCGCCGTCATCCCCCCCGACGAAATGCGCAAGATCGTCGCCCTCGCCAAACACCACAACATCCCCATCCTCTCCGACGAAATCTACGACTGCTTCAGCTACAGCTCCGACTACCTCTCCCCGGCCGCCATCTACCCCAACACCATCCTCACCGGCGGCTTCAGCAAGTCGCACGCCATGACCGGATGGCGCCTCGCCTACATCACCGCCCCGGCCGAAATCCTCGACAAAATGACCATGCTCCAGCAGTACTCCATCGTCTGCGCCCCCTCCTTCGCCCAGGTCGCCGCGGTCAAGGCCCTGGACGTCGACATGTCCGACTACACCGAGGACTACCGCGAAAAGCGCGACCGCATCTACAGCGGCCTGGTCAGCGCCGGCTATGAAGTCGTCAAGCCCCTCGGCGCCTTTTACATCTTTCCCAAATGCCCCTGGGGCGACAGCCAGAGCTTTGTCGCCGAAGCCATCCACAACAAACTCCTCATCATCCCCGGCGACGTGTTCAGCGAGCGCAACACCCATTTCCGCATCTCCTACGCCGCCACGGACGAGACAATAGACAAGGGCATCGAAATCCTCGCCCGCCTCAAGAAGCAAGGCGGCCCCAAGGCGTAGTCCCCCGCCTCGCCCCCGCCGCCCGGCCTCCCCCTCCTGCCCTCCCGTCTCCCTGCCTTCCGTTCCACTGCCTTGACACCCCTCTCCGCCCACCGATAAGATTAACCCCCGTGACGTCCCGCGCCCCAGGAGAAATCTCATGCCTGACCCCAAGTACAGCGTCGTCATCCCCGCCTACAACGAAGAGGAATGCATCGAACGCTGCGTCCGCGAAGTCTGCGAAGTGATGGACACCCTCAACCAGCCCTACGAAGTCATTGTCACCGACGACGGCAGCAAAGACCGCACCCTCGCCATCCTTGTCTCCCTCAAGAAGGAATTTCCCCAGCTTGTCGTGCTGCATCTCAAGAAGAACAGCGGCGAAACCGCCGCCACCGACGCCGGCTTCCGCCGCGCCAGAGGCGAAATCATCCTCACCTTTGACGCCGACCTCCAGAACGACCCCCACGATGCCCCCCGCCTGCTCCAGATGATGGACCAGTGGGACGTCGTGTGCGGCGTGCGCGCCAAGCGCGAAGACTCCTTCATCCGCCGCGCCTCCTCGCGCATCGCCAACGGCATCCGCAACTGGATCACCCACGAAAACATCTCCGACACCGGCTGCTCCACCAAGGTCTTCCGCGCCAAGTTCGTCCGCAACGTCAAGCTCTACACCGGAATGCACCGCTTCCTTCCCACGCTCATGCGCCTCGAAGGCGCCCGCGTCACCGAGACGCCCGTCAACCACCGCCAGCGTGGCGGCGGCCAGTCCAAGTACGGCGTCTGGAACCGCCTCTTCAAGAGCCTGCGCGACCTCTTCGCCGTGCGCTGGATGCAGTCGCGCTGGCTGCGCTACGAGGTGGAAGAGGTGAACGACAAGCCCAAGGCCGAAGGCTGAACGCATCGGCCGGGCCGCCGGATCTGTCCGGCATGTCCGCCCCCTCCGCGCCCTGGAGACCTCCCCCATGCTGAAAGCCGGCGCCGCCAAGGTCGACATCACCCCCAATCCCGGCGTCGCCTTGGCCGGCTCCTTTCGCCCCGTCATTTCCACCTCCATCCACGACCCTCTCCACGCCCGCGCCCTGGCCCTTGACGACGGCCGCTGCCCCCTCATCCTCGCCACCTGCGATCTCATCGCCATCGAGCGCGCCGACGTCCTCACCGCCAAAGACATCGTCCTCCAGAAGACCGGCGTCCCGCCCCAGAACATCCTCCTCGCCGGCATCCACACCCATTCCGCCCCAGCCCCCTGCGGACTGCTCGGCACGGACCGCGAAGACGCCTACATGGCCTGGGCCGTCCCGCGCATGGCCGGCGCCATGATCCAGGCCTGGCAAAGCCGCCGCCCCGCCCGCGTGGGCTGGGCCGGCGCCTCCGCGCCCGAACATCTCTTTAACCGCCGCTTCCACATGAAAGACGGCTCCGTGCGCATGAACCCCGGCCGTATGAACCCCGACGTCGTCGAACCCGTCGGCCCCACGGACCCCCAGATCGTCCTGCTCGCGGCGGTCGACGCCGCCACGGCCGACCCCATCGCCGTCATGGGCAGCTACGCCCTCCACTACATCGGCGGCGGCGAATCCGGCGCCGTGTCCGCCGACTACTTCGCCTGCGTCGAACGCGCTCTCAACCGCCGCATGAGCCGCGCCTTTCCCGTCATCTGGGCCAACGCCTTCAGCGGCGACGTCAACAACGTGGATGTCTTTCAGCCCGCGCCCAGCGTCGCGCCATGGGAGCGCATGAACCAGGTCGCCGAAAGCCTGGCCGCCCGCGCCGCCGCCGCGTGGGAAACCATGACCTTCACCGACCGCGCCCCCCTCGCCGCCGCGCTCCAGGACCTCCCCTGCCGCCGCCGCGTCAACACCCCCGAAGAACTCGCCCAGGCCCGCGCTCTCCTCGCCCAGCCCGGCGAGCAAAACAACGACCGCGTCTACGCCCGCGACCGCCTCATCCTCGCCGAATGGCCGCTTGTCGAGCCCGCCCCGGTCCAGGCCATGCGCATCGGCGGCCTCGGCGTCGCCGCCCTGCCCGGCGAAATCTTCACGCAGTTCGGCCTTGACCTCAAGAGCCGCTCGCCCTTCCCCCTCACCATGAACGTCGAACTCGCCAACGGCTACGTTGGCTACGTCCCCACCCTCGCCGGCTTCGAGCAAGGCGGCTACGAAACCTGGCTCGCGCGCTCGTCGCGCCTCGAGCCCCAGGCCGGGCCGGCCATGATCGAGCTGGCCCTTTCCCTTCTTCACCGGGTCCACGGAGTCTCCGCATGAGCGACGTCCTTACCGTCGGCGTCATCGGCGCGGGCGGCATTGCCCGCAGCCACATGACCGCCATCAAAGCCTGCCCCAGCGGTCGAATGCCCGTGCCGGCATCGAGAATCA
>CAYYEE010000389.1:0-4799 GCA_964470775.1 uncultured Planctomycetota bacterium
CGTGCAACGGGGGGCCGGAACCCCCGCAAAACGGGGGACGGAAGGATACCACTTAAGGAAACAGCTTAAAGACCCTTCGCGCTCTCGCGCTCAGGTTGCGAACGACGAAGCGCCACGGGTCAACGCCTGGGGGCTTTGGGTGGACTGCTGGCGCGAGTCTGGCCGGACGCCTGACCCGACGCCTACCGGGCCAGCGACGCGGGCCGCCAAGGAACTGGCGCGGCTGATCCCTGATCGGGACGAACTGGCGGACGTGTTCAACGCCTTCCTTGGGGACGGGGACAAGTGGCTTGTCTCGCAAGGCCACAGTCTCACCCTGCTGCCCAAGCGCGTTGACGGCTACCGGGCGCGGCTGGCCGAAGATGATCCTCCGCCGCTGTCGGCTGAGACCGTCGAGCGGATCGAGGCTCTGGCCGCTGCTGCTGAGACCGCGCGAGGGGGCCGCCCATGAATCGTCTTCATCACCACGTCCTGAAATGCGCAGTGTGCGGGCGCTTCACCAAGTGGGGGATCGAGGGGCGGCTTCGTGGAAATCTGGCCTGTCGCCGGTGTGTGGAGAAAGCGGACTTTGCCAGGGGGGGCGGACGATGAACACCACGGCGCCGCGCCGGACATGGACCACGCCGGAAGCCCTGGCCGACTACGTGGGCTTTGTGTGGGCGCCCGATGACTTGATCGAACTTCGCCCCCTGCCCGCGCAACGTGGCGACCGCTGCCCCTGGCCGCGCCAGTGGATACCGGCGGCGGACTTGCTCGGCATGGCCGATGACCTAGCGGCGGGCAACAGGGAAGGCGCGAACATCTACGCCGGTGTTATGCCGCGCAAAGCCAAGGGGGCGGGGACGGACGCGGACTGCCTGCCCGGCCGGGTTGTGTGGGCGGACTTTGACGGAGTTAAACCGCGTGAAGCGTGGCGCACCATCGAGGCCGCGGGCTTGCCCTTGCCGGGTATGGTGTTGAACTCCGGGCACGGTTCACACGCCTACTGGCGGTTGACGGAGTTGACGGAGCCGGAGCGCGTCTCGCGGATCGTGGCTTCCCTGGCCGCCGTGTTGGGGAGTGATTGCACGGTCAAGAACCCTTCGCGTATCATGCGCTTGCCGGGGTTCCTGAATCACAAGGCGCCGGCCGCGGCGTGTGAGTTGCTCTATTGCGAACCTGGGCGGACGGTGGACGCGGGCGCCCTGGCCGCGACGTTGGCGCGTTTTCTGGACGCGCACAAGCCCATTGAGGCCGGGGCCAGACCATCGGGCCATGAGGCCGCCGCGAAGGCCGTAGAGGGCACGAGAGACGCCGCGCCGGGCAACGGGGCCGGTAGTCTGCAAAGAGCGGCGGCGTATGTCGCCACGGTTGAAGGTTCTCCAGCGGGTGGGCGCAACGCGGCGGGCTTCCGGGTGGCTTGTCTGTTGCTGCGCGACTTCGGGCTTTCTGAGGGTGACGCCTGGGCGTTGCTGGCGACGTGGAACGCCCGCAACGCGCCGCCCCTGGATGAACGGGAGTTGAGGGCGGTTCTGCAATCGGCGCGGAAGCATGGGCGCCACGAGACCGGCCAGAAGTTGAACGCGCCACGGCCAGAGCGGCAGAGCCACGAGCCGGACACGGCGCCACGGCCAGCCGCGATACCGTTGACGCCGCCAGCATCGGGCGCGGCGGGGCTGGCGCAGACCATCCGCGAAGAAGCCGAAGGCAGGCGCCGGACCATCGGGCTACCGTGGGCGCGCCTGGGCGCATTGTCGCAGGCGTTGCGGCCGGGGACGGTATGCGTCCTGGCCGGGCCGCCGGGTGTGGGCAAGAGCCACTTCGTCGCGGACGTGGCGCTGGCCGTCCACGAGCAAGGCGCGACGTGGGCTTACCTGCCTCTTGAGGACACGAGAGAGGACTTGTTGCGGCGGTTCCTGGCCTTGCGGGCGCGGTCGTGGGCGCTTCTGGACGATGCCCCCGAAGGCGCGGCGCATCGGGCGCGGACGGTTCAGGACTACTCGGAATGGCTGGACACCATCGGCGCGAGTATTTGGCCGAATCCAAGGCTGAGGCGGGACGCATCGGGCCGGGTGGACCTGGGGGAACTGCTGGCGCGTGACGTTCTCGCATGGGCGGCTTCCGTCGCGGAGACGCGCCGCGTCCTGGTGATAGACCCGCTCTCGCAGGTGGACTTTGAGGGCCGCGAACAGTGGGCGGCGGAGCGGCGTTTCGTTTTGCAACTGCTGGCCGTGGCCGCCAACACAGGGGCGACGGTCATCGTGGTCGCGCACACCGTCAAAATGCCCGGCGCCCGCGAAGGCGTTGACCTGAACATGGTGCAAGGCGCGGCGGCGCTGACCCGCAACAGTCATTGCGTCCTGGCGCTGGACTGCCACGACCCGAAGGAAAGCGAGGTCTGGCGCCCTGGCGGGCTTGTGGCACGGGTGGAACACGAGCGGACCATCGCGGTCTTGAAAGCGCGGTTCGGTGAGGGGACGCGCCAGCGGATCGCGTTCACCATGACGCCGGACGGGCCGGGCTTTGAGGAACTTGGAGTCATCGCGCCCAAGCAGGCGCGTAGCCGGAAGCCGGAGCCGACGGAGCACTATTCGAGCGACTTCTGAAAGGAGGATGCAAGCATGAGTGAGACGCAAGCCGTGATGACGCCGCCTGTCGAGGTTGAAGGCCAGGAGCGCGAGGCCGGGGGCGACGTGGCGCCGGCGGGCGCGGAAGGGCAAGGCGTGGGCATTGTCGCCGACCTTGCCGCGTTGCCAACGCAAACGCTTATAGGCGAGGCCGCCCTGGCGAAGATGCTTCACCGTCACCCCATAAGCCTCAAGCGGGCCGTGACTCGCGGGGAGCTTCCCCAGCCTACACGCCTGCTTGGCGCGCCGTGCTGGACGGTGGGGGCCATCCTGGGCCATGTCGAGAAGCGGCTGGCGCAGGCGCAGGCGCAGGCGGAAAAGGACCGGGCAAGAATCTCAAAACTTTGTCCTTGACTTTTGGTGTTCCACAATGTATCATAGAGATATGGACACGCGAAAGCACAAAGCACGGATGGGAAGGCCGCCGCTGAACCCCGCCGATAGGCACTGTGTGCGGATCGGCGCGAAGGTGACGCGTGGCGAACAAGCGCGCTTGCTTGCAGAGGCCAAGCGGCTTGGGCTGTCCCTTTCGGCAACGCTTATGCGGCCGTGGCGTGACCTTTGGGGGAGCAAGTGACATGGCCGGTGTGAGAGCGACGCCAGCGGGGACCGGGCGCTATCAAGGCTGGTACAAGAACCACGACGGCCGCCGGGTTTACTTCACGGGCACTACGTCCAGACAAGAGACGAGGCGCATCGCGGCGGACCTTGAGGACGAAGCGCGCAAGATCACCTTGGGGTATGTCGAGGCGCCCACCACGGCCGCTAAGCATCGGGGCCGGGCCTTCGCGGAGACGGCGGCGGAGTATCTGGCCTGGGGCAAGGCTCAGGGCGGGCGCGGGGGGCGTCCCTGGGGGCCGGGTCATGCCCATATGCGGCAGACACACTTGGACTGGTGGAAGCAACGCCTTGGGCTTGAGACGCTGGCGGACCTGGACGGGGGCTTGCTGGCGCGGGCGGAAGCGGCTTTGCGCGAGCTTGGGGCGGAAGTGCGGCCGGAAGGCCAGAAGGGCGCGGGCACGGTGAGGACGGGTAAGACCTTGGCGAACACGGCGGAGAGCCTGTCCGCGTTCTGTCGGTGGGCGGTGGGCCGCGGCTACCTGGACAAGAACCCCCTGGACGGGCTGGCCGGATTCGACACGACGCCACAGACACGGCGGCGGGCATTCACGCCGGAAGAACTTGCGCGGTTGATCGGGGCCGCGCCCGCGCATCGCCAGTTGCTCTACAAAGTGGCCGTGACTTCCGGCCTTCGCGCCAACGAGCTACGCAGTCTGGCGCCGCGCCACCTGGACCGGGAGCGGCGGGGCCTGTTGCTTGAGGCGGCATGGACAAAGGGGCGGCGGGACGACTTCCAGCCCATGCCCGGCGCGGTGTTCGCGGACCTGCTGGCGGCGGCGGAAGGCCGGGGGGATAACGAGCCATTGCTGAGGCTGTCGGGTTCCATGATGAACGTCATGGACGGCGACCTTGAGCGGGCCGGTATCGCCAAGCATGGGCGGGGCGGCAAGGTGGACTTCCACAGTCTGCGCGTGACGTACACGAGCTTGGTTATCGAGGCCGGGGCCAGCGGGAAAGAGGCCATGTCCCTTGCGCGGCACACGACGCCGAACTTGACATTCAACGTGTACGGCCGGGCGCGGGATGAGCGGCTGGCGGGCTTGGCCGAATCCGTGGGCGCGGTGGCGCTGGCGAAGGTGGGGGCGGGCGAATCTGAGGCGGTTTGTGCTACCGGTGTGCACAAGCTGGCGGCTGGCGCTGAGGGGACAAGCCATATCCCTTTTGATGATAACGAGTTGGGGCAAGCCGTTGGCGCGGAGAAGGACGGGTTCAAATCCCGTTGGGGTCACCACTTACGACAAGGCCAGCCCCGGACAAGACAAGTCTGCGGCTGGCCTTTTTGTGTCTCAACCCGGACAGGGGCAAGAGGTTGCGACAGGGGCGACCAACAGGGCCGCGTCCAAGCCCGGACATTCAGAACCCCGTAAGAACCCCTCGCCGGGAGCTATTGTCAAATGTTGTGGACGGGCTTCGTGAGCACGCATCCTCTTGAGGCATCCTTTCACGCCGCTTCGGTGGCGACGCCGTCTTCGAATCTCACGCCTTGCAGCTGCTTCACGATGAGCTGATACCCGGCGATCTTGCGCCAGCGCTTCTCCGCTTCGCGCGTCAGTTTGAACACCATCGCCAAGG
>CAYYEE010000390.1:0-4786 GCA_964470775.1 uncultured Planctomycetota bacterium
CGCCTCAGCCCGCCAGCGGCGGGACCGCAACGTGTCCCCGGAACAGACGCGACATTTTCAACAGGCTGCTATGCGTTCCATGAGTCTGATGCCTCCCCTTGACACCTCCCGCCAGTAGCACTAATATGTTATTCGTGCTACGCCCGCCGGGGGCGGCTATCGCGTCTTCTGTCGAAAGGCTTTCCCATGCGCGCAGTCCGTCTCGCCGTTCCGCTTGTGCTGCTGGCTCTGCTGGCCTCGCCCAGCCAGGCCCACTTCCAGGTCCTCCTGCCCTCTTCCGACATCTTCAGCGAGCCGGGCGACGCCGCCTTCCGCATCCTGTTCACGCATCCCATGGAAGACGGCCCCGTGATGAACATGGGCCAGCCGGTCCAGTTCGGCGTGCTGGCCAATGGCAAGAAAACCGACCTGCGCGCCTCGCTGGTCAAAGGCGCGGTCAAGGACGCGGCCGTCTACTCCGCCAAGGTCCCGCTGCGCCAGCCCGGCGACCACGTGTTCTTCATCGAGCCCGCGGCCTACTGGGAACCGGCCGAGGGCAAAATGATCGTGCACTACGCAAAGGTCGTTGTGAACAGCATGGAAAAAGAGGAAGGCTGGGACGCGATGGTCGGCTTCCCGGTCGAGATCGAGCCCCTGGTCCGGCCCTACGGTCTGTGGACCGGCAACCTGTTCCGCGGCGTGGTGAAAAAGGACGGCAAGCCCGTGCCCTTCGCCGAGGTCGAAATCGAGTACCTCAACGAAGGCAAGATGGTCGGCATCCCCGCCGGCCCGTTCACGACGCAGGTCATCAAGGCCGACGCCAACGGCGTCTTCGCCTACGCCATGCCCCGCGCGGGCTGGTGGGGATTCGCCGCGCTCGTGGAAGGCGACCAGAAGATGAAGAGCCCCAAGGGCGACATGGTCCCCGTGGAGCTGGGCGGCTTGATGTGGGTGCGCGTCCAGGACATGGCCGCCGCCAAGTGACGGATCGCCCTTGACGCGCTCTCCGCCGCGCCGTAGCATGAAACAATAGCCCGTGCTACGGCGCGGCGTTCATTCCGGCGTTGTCGTCCCTGTTGTTCTTCTCCCCCAGGCGAGAGCCCCATGCACATCTCCGAAGGCGTGCTTTCCGCGCCGGTCCTGTTGGGCGGCGCGGCGCTGTCCGCGGCCGGCGTGGCCATCGGCCTCAAAAAGACCGACTACGACCGCCTGCCCCAGGTGGCGGTGCTGTCGTCCGCGTTCTTCGTGGCGTCGCTGATCCACGTGCCCGTGGGCCCCACCAGCGCCCACCTGCTGCTCATCGGCCTTTCCGGCCTCATCCTGGGCTGGGCCGCTTTCCCCGCCATTCTTGTGGCCTTGCTGCTCCAAGCCGTGCTGTTCCAGTTCGGCGGCCTGGCCGTGCTGGGCGTCAACACGTTCATCATGGCCGCGCCGGCCGTGGTCGCGTTCTACCTGTTCAACGCCCTGGTGCGGAGGGCCGCGGAGCCTGTGGCTCTGTCGGCCGCGTTCGCCGCGGGCGCGCTGCCGGTGCTCGCGGCCGCGGCGCTGGTGTGGCTGGCCTTGTGGCTCAGCGGCGAAGGGCTGGGCGTGGCCGGCGCGGTGTTCTTTGCGCCGCACGTCGTCATCGCCGCCATCGAGGGCTGCGTCACAGCCTCTGTCGCGGCGCTGCTCCGCAAGGCCCGTCCCGAGCTTCTCAGCGCCCCCCTTGTCGAGGATTAGTCCCGTGCGCAGAATGTTGCTGTGCGCCGCTGTCGCGCTGCTGGCCGCCGCGCCCGCGTGGGCGCACCGTGTCCGCGTCTTTGCCGTGGCCGAAGGCGGCCGCGTCCTGTGCAACGGGTTCTTCGCCAGCGGCGACCCGGCCCGCGACTGCGCCATTACCGTCGAAACGCTGGACGGCAAGCGCGTGGCCCAGGGCCGCACCGACGCCGAAGGCAACGCCGCCTTCCAGATCGAGGAGCCGGGCGACTTGAAGATCATCCTGCATGCGGGCGAAGGCCACGGCGCGGATTACATCCTCAAGGCGTCGGCGCGACAGACCGCCGCGGCTGCGCCGCCGGGCGCCGAGCCCGCCTCCGCCCCGACGGCCCCGGCCGGCCCAGCCCAGCCTGCCGCGCCCGCCGCCGGGGACGAAGCGCGCCTGAAGGCGGTTGTGCGCGCGGTCGTGCAGGAGGAAATGTTGAAGCTGCGGCGCGCGCTTGTGGCCGATTTGCAGCGCGGCCCAGGCTTCACCGAGATCGCCGGCGGCGTCGGCTTCATCTTCGGCGTCATGGGCCTTGCGCTCTACGCGCGGTCGCGCCGCCGCCAGCCGGGAGACTGAGACATGGCGGACGACGCCGGCCGCGACGCGCTGATGGACCGCTTGGACCCGCGCGCCCGCGTGGCCGCGGCGTTCGCGTTCAGCGTCCTTGTGGCTGTGGGGCCCAGGCCGGCCGCGGCGCTGGCGGCCCTGGCCGCGGCTGGGGCCGCGGCCGCGATCTCCGGCTTGCGCGCGCGAGACATTGTCCGCCGTCTCGCGCCGGTGGGCGCGTTTCTGCCGCTCATCTGGCTCACGCTCCCGTTCACGCGCCCGGGCCAGCCCGTGTTCCGCCTCGGTCCCCTGGCCGCCACGGACCCGGGCCTGCGCCTGGCTCTGCTTGTCACGCTCAAGGCGCTGGCGGTGACCCTGGCGCTGGTGGCGCTGCTGGGGAGGATGGACCTGCCCCGCCTGGGCCACGCGCTCCACCACTTGCGCGTCCCGGACAAGCTGGTCCACTTGCTGCTGATGGCCGCGCGCTACGTTGACGTGCTGCGCGCCGAAAGCGCCCGCCTGGCCTCGGCCATGAAAGCCCGCGCCTTCCGCCCCCGCGCCAGCCCGCGCACGTTCCGCGCCGCGGGCTATCTGGCGGCCATGATCCTCATCCGCGGCTTTGACCGCGCGGCCCGCGTCCACGCCGCCATGAAACTGCGCGGCTTTCGCGGTCGTTTCTACGTGCTCAGCCACTTCGCCTTTGCCCGCCGCGACCTGGCCTTCTGCGCCGCCGCGGGCCTCATTCTCGGACTCATCGCATGGATGCAATGGACGGCCACCTAATCCGCTTCCGCGGCGTCTCGTTTCGCTATGACGACGGCCGCCAGGTCTTCGACGGGCTCGACCTCGACTGGCGGCCGGACGAGAACATCGCCTTGTGCGGCCCCAACGGGTCGGGCAAGACCACGCTGCTGCATCTCTGCGTCGGGCTGCTGCGGCCCCAGGCCGGCGAGGTCGAAGTCCTGGGCAAGCCCCGCAAGCGCGAGGCCGACTTCCACGACGTGCGCGCGCGCGTGGGCCTGCTGTTCCAAGACCCCGACGACCAGCTTTTCTGCCCCACCGTGGCCGAGGACGTGGCGTTCGGTCCGTTCAACCTGGGACTCAGCCGCGCCGAAGTCGAGGCCGTCACGGAGGAGACGCTGGCGTCTTTGGGCTTGCGGGACCTGGCCCGGCGCACGGCCTCGCGCCTGTCCCACGGCGAAAAGAAGATGGCGGCCCTGGCCTCGGTGCTGGCCATGCGGCCGCGCGCGCTCCTGCTGGACGAGCCCACGGCCGGCCTGGACCCCGACGCCGCCGAGCGCCTCGTCAGCGCGCTCGAACGCCTGCGTCTGCCCGCCCTCATCGCCAGCCACGACTTCTCGGCGCTGGAGCGGCTGGGCCTGCGCCGCGTGCGCCTGCAAAACGGCAAAGCGCACAACGCGTAATCCCCCGCGCCGCTACTCCTCCGCGCGCGTCGCCACCACCACCGCCGCCTTCATCACCGGGTCTTTCTCGTCGTCCGGCGCAAAGCGGCCGCGCTCCACCAGGTCCAGCACGGCCTGGCGCGCGCTCTGGGGCAGGGCCGGCGTCTGCGCCAGCAGCTCCATGGCGTCGAAGAAGGCGTTGGCCTCGCTCTCGCGGCCCAGCTTGCCCAGGCACAGCGCCTGGTAGTAGCGCTTCGTCCACTCGCGAACCCAGTAGGCGGGCTCGAAGCCGGTGTAATGCGGCAGCGCCGCCGCCTGCTCCCAGCACGCCCGCGCCTTGTCCATCTGCCCCAGCTTCTCGTAGCAGCGGCCCGCGTGGTAGAGCCGGCGGTCGTGCTCGAGCTGGAACGCGAACTGCCGGCCCAGATGCGGCGGGCACGGCTTCTCGATGACCTCGAGCAGCGCCAGCGCCCGCCGGGGCTTGCCCGCCTTGAGCAGCAAGACCGCCTCCTGCAAATGGCGCGCGGGCCACAACAGGTGCGGACCAGGCAACTGGTGGTTGTGGCGGAAGTCCAGCTCGCCGCACAGCGCGTCAAACCGGCGGTACTGCCTCATCTTGAGATAGGCGCTCAACAACCCGTGCGCCAGCTTGGGGCTGGCCTTGACCGCGTCCATCCGCCGCTCCAGATAGCGCGCCGCCTGCGCCGGGCTGTCCGCGGCCAGCAGCGCGGCGATTTCGTCCTTGACGTACAGGTCCTTGGGGTTGGCTTTTTCCGCTTTGCGGAACCAGGCCAGCGCGGCCTTGCGGTCCTTGGCCACGCGCGCGTGGTAGAAGCCCAGGCTCGCGAAAAGCAGCCAGTGCTTCTCGCCCTTGCGCGCCGCCGCGTTCCACGCCGCCACGCCCTCGTCCAGGCGCCGGCGTCCCACCATCAGGCTGCCCGCCAGAAAGTCCGGCCGGCCGCTGCGGGGCAGGGCCTGCCGCGCCCAGTCGAATATCGCCATCAGCTCCAGCCGCGCCGGCGGCGCGCCGGCCACGTCCATGGACATGGCCTTCCGCAGCGACGCCAGCGCCGCGGCCTCGCGGCCCAGCCGATGCAGCGCCCACGCGCGGACCAGC
>CAYYEE010000391.1:0-4775 GCA_964470775.1 uncultured Planctomycetota bacterium
CGCGCCGAGACTCACCGATAGGCATTCTGTCCATTGCGTCAATTCTGTCTGAGGGGTGGAGAACAAGATCACGGCTTGCCCCCCGCCGCCCCGATCAGCGCCAGGACCGCCGCCTTCAACGGCGGCGGAAGTGAAGGCCAAGCGCGGTTGACTTGTTCCAGGTCCGGGTCAGCCCTTCGTTCGCTCCCACACCCGCCCCGGCAAGTAGCACAGTCATGCCCCTCGACGCCCCCCTCCGCGCCCGAATCCGGCAAGCAATCCGCCAAGACAGAATCTGGCCTTGTCGTAACCTCTTGCGATTCTTTCCACTTACGACATTGCGCCAGGGGACTCATAATCCCTGGGTTGGTGGTTCGAATCCACCTGGGCCCACCCGCTTTGCCCTCACCAGGCGTCTACGCCAGCCGCAACGTCCAGGTCGTGCCAGATCTTGGCGGCGCTGGCCTTCCAGCCGGTATAGTTTGCGTTGGAGACGCCGCTGGTGTTTGTGAAAGGCCCGCCCAGGTAGACGTTGCCGCAGAGCAGGGCGATGCCGAAGATACCGCTAACATTGGCCATTTCGGAGGGCGACCCTGTCAGCGACGCCCAGCCATAACCCTGCAGATGCCAGAGCAGTTTTTCCTGGGGGTCGTTCACCGGCGCGACGTGACCATCGCCGTAGAGCGTGTTGTACGCCTGGCGATGCGCGTTGATGGCGTAGCCAGCGTATGTGGCCGATTGGCCCGAATAGGGGTCCGTGATCACGATCGCGCGGCCCAGGCCATCTTTGGCCGTGCCCTTGGAGAAGGTGTCCGACGCCAAGGCGCGCGCGCCCAGCTCCTTCTGTGTGCGGAAGAAGGGGCTGCCCACATGGGTGAATTGGGCGGGACGGGTAAAGCACAGGTACGTTGCAGGGGTGACGTTCTCAAAGGATACGCACCAAGGCGCCTGCAACGCAAGGGGCACAGCGCGATACGCGTAGTGAGAGTACACAAGACAGGTCGAGCCGTTCTTCGTGTCTCTATTGGAATAGTCAACCCATCCGCCGTAGACAAGCGTCTTGCCGTCGAACCCGCCTGCGCGGCCCCAATCAGACAGGGCGTATCCGCGCGTGATAGAGGCGTAGGTGTCGTCAGAGGGCATGCCGCTGGAACTGGCGCAGTATAGCGTCCTGGCATCGCCGATGTAGCCCCCCACCAGCAGGTGGCCAAGGCCGAGCGGCGCCGTGTTGAGTCGCCCAGCCTGCCATTTCCATGCTTCCGTTCCGGGGCGGACGCCGACGCCAATCAGGCGGAACTGGGACACGGCCGCGCTGCTGCAACGGAGCGGTTCGGTTCCTTCGATGCCCGTGTACAAGGCATACCAGTAATTGTAAGGATGACGTCCCTGGTCGTAAGGGTTGCCGGAGTTCTTGTGGTTGATGCCGGACGTGCTCTGGTACCACAGACACGTGCCGCTCGTCCTTGACGCGCACTGGTGGTAGCTGCCTTCGGCCACACCCCAATCGTCGCAGCCAGACCCGATCCAGGAAGGCAGGTAGCCATTGTAGTCACCACAGTAGCCCTGCAAGGCTTTGCCGATCTGGCTGAGGGAGTTGAGGCAACTCGCCCGCCGCGCCTTTTCTCGCGCCGCGCTGAGCGCGGGAAGAAGCATGGCCGCGAGGATGGCGATGATCGCCACGACCACGAGAAGCTCAATCAGCGTGAAAGCGCCGCTTCGCCGGATCTCTCCACACATGAGACTCTCCCTTCCTCCAGCATCGCCTCGACGATTTCGCCCTCCGCGGTGTCATACCACCGCCGCTCGCGGTTGCTCTCGACCGTCCTCGGGCCGCCAGACGTGCCGCGCGCGACAAGCTTGGGAGCAAGGAACGCCCTTCTCAGTTCGGCTGGCCCGCGTTCGATCGCGTCAATCAGCATGGACGCCGCGGTCGCGCCGATCTCACGGGTGGGCTGGCGTATGGTGGTGAGGTCGAGCGACAGCCCCCACACGGTCGAGGCGCCATAGCCCACAACCGCCAAGTCCTCAGGCACGCGCTTGCCAAGCTCGCGCGCGGCCGCCACGGCGCCGCTCGCCAAGTCGTCGCTGGCCGCAAAGACCGCGTCCACGGGCGGGTCGGTCTTCAGCCACCGCGTCACGGCCTCTCGGGCCCGGGCTTGATCGCCCACCCCCATCTCCACGGTCCACGCAGGGTCAACGGCAAGGCCGGCGTCGGTCATGGCCTGTTCCCAACCCAAGCGCCGGTTCAGCGTGCTCGTCGCCGTGCTCGGGCCAGCAAGGTGGGCGATGCGCCTTCTGCCGAGGCCGATCAGGTGGCGCGCCGCCATCCGGCCCCCCTCGACGTCGTTCGTCCCCGCGAACCCAGCGGCGATTCCGCCCAGATAGCTGTCAATGAAGACCAGCGGCGTCCCACGCGACGCCATCTCCGCGTAGACCTCGCCCGGGGGCGCGTCAAACGCCGGCGCCACGATCAGCCCGTCTACACAAAGTTCGAGCAGAAGCTCGATCTCCTTCTCCTCTTTCTCCCGGCGGTTGTAGCTGTGGCAAAGAATGACGTGATAGCCCCTCCGGCAGGCCTCGACTTCGATCGCGAAGGTGATCTCGGCAAAAAAAGAGCCCACCACATAAGGCAACGCAACGCCGATCAAGTGCGTGCGGCCCGAGGTCAGCCGCTTGGCCATACCGTTGCGGCGGAACCGCAACTCACGAGCCGCCTTGAGGACGCGCTCTCTCGTTGCCTCGGCGATCCCCTTCTCGCGCCACTTGCCATTAAGAACATCCGAAACCGTGGGCTGCGAGACTCCGCACACCCTTGCGATATCGGACATGGTCACGCGCCGTGGACGCTCATGACTCCTGGCCACGGTGGTCTCCCTATGCCAATAGGATTCCGACAATTATTTATTACATGGTCGCGGACGCGGTGTCAAGAAAAATTCTCCCCGTCCGCAAATTCACCTTGACGGACCGTGCCTCGCTGGCCGCGCAGCATCGCCTTGCCCGACTCAGCGTTTCATCAGCCGCAGGATATTCTCGCGGTCAATGCGCCGGCGGATCTCATCGGGCAACTTGAGCGCGTCGTAAAGGCGCTCGTGGAAATCAATGATCTTGGCGTAGTAGTTCGGGTCCGTGGTCACCACCTCGCCATCGTTGGCAAAACACAACCGGCTGACGCTATCTGTGTGCAGGACACCGTTGGCCGCGAAGAGATTCGTCCACATGCTCATCGGTTTGCGGTACGCCGTGCCGCCAGACAGTTCCGCGTATATGTTGGGGCAGCTCTTGAGCACGGTCCACGCCTCTTCCCACCAAGGATTGCCGAAATGGGCCATGATAATCTTCAAGTCTGGGAATGCACGGGAGATGCGATCGAGCGACGCAGGCCGCATATGGGTGATGTCAACATAGTCGGGCCGGCCGAGGACGCAACCAGGCTCGAACAGCCCTCTGCCCAGATAGCCCGTGTGGAAGATGGCGAGCCCGCGCAGGTTGCGCACGGTCTCGTACAGCGGGAAGTAGGCGCGGTCGCCATAGGAACGCATTGGCGCGATGAACTTGATGCCTACTGCGCCTTGGGCCATGATATCCGCGATCTCCTGCGGCGAGCTCTCGTCCATCCTCACCTGGGGCGCCGCGATCACGAAGTCGCCAAAGCTCTTGCGCAACTCGAAACAGATGTCCGGCGGATCGAGGGCAATCACTTGCTCAATGCCCTGGGACCGATGCGTCTTGATGATCGCCTCAACCGGAGCCTGCCCCTGTCCTGGCCTCCAGGCCGGCATCAGCGGCGGGACCAGCTTTCCATCCGCGTTCCTTTCCGCGTGCATCCCGTGCGTGTGCGCGTTGATACGCATGTCAAGACTGCCTTTCCTCAATTGAACGCCCTGCCCGCGCCAGCGCGCTCAGGGCCTGTGTTCATGACATAAAGCCAATGTCACAACGCCAAAGCGCTGAGGAGAATAAACAACAGCGCCGCGTCTTCCTTTCCGTGTGTGTGGGCCAGAAGAGCTTGCCGTCGCGCTCCACAGCCGATGGGTGGGACCATTGCGTCGGCTGTCCGACCTTGCTCCACTGGTCATGGCCGCTCAACAGACGGCGCTTGGGCCATTTCTGGCGGCGAATCCTCCAGACGCCCTCAGGCACGAACCCGCTTGGCCGCATGACGGCGATCGAGAGCAAGGCCCTGCGCTCTTGGTGGTTGTTGCCAATCAGACAACGCTGGCCCGTGGTCAGCACACCGCACAAGGGCTTGCTGGCGGCAGGTGGGTAATTGCAGCCACAGGGTTGCGCCCTCTCCACTGTCACATGCGTCACGATGGTCAGGTCCAGCATTCTATTGTGGTCCGAAAACGAACAAGATGGATACCACAGAGGGACCGGCGGGAGGCAGGAATTGGGCCAGCTCACAGTCGGTCCTATCCGGATAGGAAGATATTTCGAGAAAGCCCCTACAGCGTACACTCCCTTGGTGGCGTTGTCAAAATCGTTGGGACGGCATGAGTGACGGACCGCGTGGCTACCCCGCATTCCTGCCTTGGTATCATCTCGCACAACGAGAAAGGTCGGTCTGTGGCCACGCACTATGGGTTCGTTAAGACATTTGGGGCTCAGCTTCAGCCATAAGATCAGCATAAGCATCAATTCCATAATTACTTGGGAGATCGCCACGGCCTAGAAACCACTGTGGACTGCATGACAATCACAATGCCAGCCTCAGTGTGCTGTCCCATTCCTGGGACAGCACCTGGAGTTTGGCGTCACGCGCCGGAAGAGTAGCGCAAAAAGGGCGCACAAGG
>CAYYEE010000392.1:0-4732 GCA_964470775.1 uncultured Planctomycetota bacterium
CCGGCCAGCCAGCCGACATCCCCCCCACCCGCGCAACCCAGCCCGCCAAAACCAAAATCCCCAACGGCTAACCCCCCTCGCCACGCTATCGCCGTCCTCTTTCGCCTCTCCCGTTCTTCGCGCCTTCGCGTGAGCCCGCCGTTGCCGTCCGGCCTACCGTCCAAACACCAGCCACCCCCGCGAATGGCCGTCCTTGTTCGCAAACGACGACGGAAACCACCCCTTTGCGTAATGACCGTCCTGCGCCGCGTTGTGCTGCATGTTCAACCGCAGCGCTGCGCAATCACTGGGCGCCATGCCGATCTTGCCCAGATCTATCGCCAGCTCCGCCTGCCACATCGTGTCCGTATTCGTCACCTTCCACGCCGCCACAACCTCATGCGCGCTGCAATACAACCCGCCCCCCAAAGCCGGAATGCACTGAAAGTACTTGTCCGACCCGTCCGGGTTCAGGAAGAACTCCACCGAAATGTACTTCCACGCCGCCACCCCGTACCCCTCGCACTTCCTCGCCTTGTCCAACCCGTCCAGATGTCCCTGGAACGCCGCGTAAAGCGTCCGCCCATCGTGACAGAACGCAAACCGCGCCCGCTTTGCAAAAGGAATCCCGCTCCGCGCCGACCACCACGGCGAATCCTCCTGCCACGCCCAAACAGCTTCATCCGCCACACCGTCAATCACCGGCGCCTGGCTCGCCTTGCGCGCCACCGCAATGCGCGACGCCATGGCCAGCAGCATATCCACACGTGGACACTGCCCCTTCTCCCAGCCCGCCGGCGCCATCTTCCTCACCTCGTCCTGCGCCAGCTCCACCAGCCTCTCCCTCCCCTGCTCGCCCTGCGCCACCGCCCGCCGCACCGCCCCCCACGGCCCCCCGTCCACCAGCCGCATACTCATCTCCGTCGCCGAACTGATCGCCACAGGCATCACGTCCGTAAACATCGAAGCGTCCCGCCCGTTCAGTTCGCGCATTAGCTCCACCGGGTCCACGCGCGGCCCCTTCGCGTCCCCCTCGACCAGCGCCGCCAGGACCTCCCCCGGCGCCGCCCCGGCCGCGAACGCCGCCTTCGCCTTGCCATAAGCGTGATACGCCCTCACGCTCTCCTCCGCCACGGTCAGCCCGTCCGCGAAGTAACGGATCCGCTCCAGAATCTCCGGCCGCTTCGTCAGCCCCGCCGCCTCCTCCAGCCGCGCCCGCGCCGCCGCCATCTCCTCCGGCGTGAACAGCTCAAACTGCCCTTCGTTCTGCAAGAGATAAAACTTGCTCTCCCGCGGCTTCGGCGTCACCGGACACCGCGTCACATTCCGCGCGTTGCACGCCTCCAAGAAAGCGAAGTACGCCTCCATCGGCCCCGCCGCCTCCTCGAACACCGCCTTCGCCCACACCGCCCGCAGTTGCGCCGGGTCCTGCCTGGGGTTCCACGCCAGCTTCTCCGCGATCCACGCCTTCGGCCCATCCAGCGCGTGGTTGCTGTAAATCTCCGCGTAGAATCCCCGCCGCCGCGTCATATCCTGCGCCGCCCGCAGATAGTCCGCCAGGAACCCGCTGTACAAACGCGGAACCATGAACCCCGCGCCGTACAGATACTCGTACACCCCGATCTTGTCCACCCGGCTCGCCCATTCTCGCGTCTGCCGCATGTGCGCCTCTCTCACGGCCGGGTCGCCCCAGTTCGCCCGCGTCAGACAAATGTACGGCACGATGTTCCGCTCCACCGCCACGTCGCGCGGCGGCCAATCCGCCCCCGCGTACGCGATGGCCCCCACCGACTTGCCCGGGTGGCTCTCCCCCAGCGCCCGCGCCACCTGGTTCAAGAACCGTATGTACCGCGCGCTCTTCGACTTCTCGCTCCCGTTCACGTCCGGCCCGTCCATGGCCCGGCACGCCGCGCAATCGCACCAACCCCCGTCCGTCATGCCCAGCGAGATAATGTCGCAATCCGCGTTCTTCGGGTCATCAAAGAACGCCCGCGCCTTGCGGATCACGATCTCCACCACCTCAGGATTCGAGATGCACGGCCCCGGTCCCGTCCCGCTCGAAACAATCATTCGCTTGCCGTTCACCTCCGCGAAGTACTCCGGGTGGCTCTTCCCAAACTCCGCCACAGGGATGAACGTGTGCAGGTTGTGGCCGAACTGATCCCGCCGGTAGAGCCGCCACGGAATCTCCGCGTTCGCCCCATAATTGATCCGCTCCCCGTCCTTCCACGTCCGCAACGCGCTCAACGCCCGCGATTCATACGCCGGCGCCTCCACCCACTTTCCAACCGCCAGCCGCACGGCGCTGCGCCGGGGAACGATCGTCCCCCACTTGGACGGAATATACGTCGCCGCCCCGGTCGCGCGATACAGGAAGTCCACCATCGCATACCCCCCCGAGTGCGGCCGCGCCCCGCTCAGGTAGACCGCCTTGGGTGTCACCTCGATGACGTACGCGTCGCGATCCAACCCCTTCAAGTCCGCCGCGTGCCTCTCGCGCGACGCCCGCGTGTCCGGCATGAACACCGCGAACGGCGCCTCCGCCGCGTCATAGTCCTTCTCCACCGTCCGCGCCAGCTCCCGCCCCGTGCTCTGCTTCACGTACTTGCGCAGAAACCCCCGAATACTCGTGTACCCGTTCTCCACGCACGACGCCAGGTCGTCGCTGCCCACAATCACGGCCTGCCGGTCACCGTCCACCAGAGGAAAAGCGCCCTCCTGTTCCGCCCACGCCCCCGCCGCCAGCGCCGCCGCGGCCAGCACGCCCGTGATCCAAGCCCGCTTCATATCGCCTCCCATACGAGAGCCCAACGCCTGTCCACGCGGCGCGCGCCGGAGCGAGGGCGTCTCGCCCCATCGGCCAGAGACAGCCCGTCATCTCCCAACCTTCTTCCCCGCCACCGCCTTCACCGCCGCCTCCACCTGCTTCACCAGCGCCTCCCCCGTCGTCATCGTCGTCATCGGGTCCTGCGCCACCACCTCCCGCGCATACTTCACCAACGCCTCCGCCCTCGACGGGTCCCACTTCTCCGCCGCCGCCAACGCAAACAACCCCTCGCTCAAGCGGAACGTCTTCGAGAACAGCTCCACCCGCTTCTTCTGCGTCTCGGTCCGCGCCAGCCCCGCCGCCTTGTCCAGCGCCTCCCGACAAGCCGCGATCATCTCCCGGCCCTGCGCCGAAGTCACGAACTGCGTGTCCCACCGGTTCAGCTTCCGCTCCGGCCCTTCGATATTGTCCAGCCGCGCCCACAACTTCTCCAGCCCCGCGAAGTACACCTTCATCGCCTCCGCCGCTGGCCCGAACATGTCCGCGCAGAACTGACCCAGCAGCGCCTCCGCATCCGCCTCAGGATTCCACCACAAACGGCACAGAACCCACGCCTTGGGCCCGTCCAGCCCCCAGTTCCAGTACATCTCCGCGTGCTGATACGTCACCGGAATCCGGCTCTTCAGCCGCCTCATGAACCGCGACCAGTATCCGGAGTAGATGCGCGGAATCAGGTACCCGTTCCCATGGTACCAGTCGTGATTGCCGTACGCGCTCGCCACGTCAAGCCACTCTTCCAGCCGCCCACGCCCTCCGCCCCTGGCCTCAAGAATCTCGTCCGCCTCCAACTCCGCGATGTGCAGATTCGTAAACACCACGACATTCGGGTGAAGCTTGAACGGCGGCGGAAACCGCGTCACGCCATAACCCAGCCCCTCGATCCGCTTGCCCGGCAGCTTGGCCTCGATCCGCTCCGCCAGCTTGTTCATGAACCGCCAGTACAACTCCGATACCGCCCGCTCCTTGCCCTCCTTCGCGTCCGCCTTGACAAACGGCGCATAGAACGCCTGGCACCGCGCGCACTCGCACGCCACATGGCTGTCCTGACACCCAAACGAAAACCACAGGTGTTTGGGCTGGCGGCGGTAATAGGCGGCCAGCGTCTCCTCCGCCGCGTCCAGCAGCCTCGGCTCGCTGAAACACGGATTCCACTGCTGATCCGCCGCGTCCTTTGGAATGTATCGCGCCCCTTTGACGAGCGGGTAGATCTCAGGATACCGCCCCGCATAGCGCTCCGGCGGAAACGCCGCCCACATGTTGTGTTGATGCGTCCCCGCCAGCCCGGCGCGGCTGTACGCATTGTTACGCTTCCGCCATTCGCCCAGCCCCGGAGCCCCGCCCCCCCCGCTCATGCTTGTCGCCTTCACATACGGCTCGTCTCGGATATCCACTCCGCCCGGCACGACCAGCCGCGGCTCCGCCGGCAGACTCGTAAACAACTCGCCCGGCATGTAGAAGCGCACCCCGCAGAACCGGTCCAGAAACGCCACCGCCCCCAGAAACGTCCCCCGCGACTTCCCCCCGCAAACCACCACCACGTTCGCCTTCCGCCGAATGACAAACCCGTCCTGCCACAGCCCCTCGATCTCCTCATCATTCACGTATTGCGTGCGCCCCAGCGCGATCGCGGCCTTTGCCTTGGCGTCGCCCGGCTCCACCATGATCTCAAACCCTCTTTCCGCGCCGCTGGCCTTGCGCAGATAGTCGCGCAACAGCGCCGCCGCCTCCTGCGTCCATGCCTCCGCCGTCCGCGCCGGCGTCACGATCACCGTCCCCGACGGGTCGAGCCGCAGCGCCGCCTTCGACGCCTCAGGATCGAACTCAAACCGCCGCCGCGCCTCAAGTCTCGGCCTCGCCTCTTTCGGCAAAGGATCGGCCGACGCATACTGCGGCCGCACAACGCGCGACACCCGCACCTCGTCCACA
>CAYYEE010000393.1:0-4722 GCA_964470775.1 uncultured Planctomycetota bacterium
GACGGCTTCCTGCTGCTTGGCGTCCAGGGTCTTGAAGCGCGGGGCAAAGAGGGGCTGGCTTCCCGATGCGGCCTCTTCAGAGCGGAGGATTCGTTCGACGCAGCGGGGGGAGACGCCGTTGCGTTCCGCGATCTCTCTTGCCGCGGCGGCGAGGGTGGCGATGCCCTTCGCTTTGAGGGCGCAGGCCTGTTGCACAACGTCAGCCCTGTCGGCCTTGGTCAGACGCCGTCTTGATGGGGGCGCCGCCACCTGCTTCGGGCGCTGCTGCAGGAACTTCTCAAGAACTTGGCGACGGCAGCCGAGCCTGTGTCGCCCGCGTTCGTCAAGCACGTAACGGATGGGGAGTCCGGCGCGTCGCCAAGAGGACACGGTGGCCTGGGTGGCATTGTGCAGAGATGCGGCTTCCTGCAGGGACAAGCAGTCGGGGTCGCGGCCGTATTCCTGCGAAGAGAGGCTGCGACTGAGGTCAAGGAGCAACTGCCTGAGGTCAGCCTTCAGGTCCGCCCCAGGGATAACTCCATCAATGGGATGGGTGGGCCGGAACAGGGTGATCCTGTAGCTGACGTACTCGCAGGGGTAGGACGCGGACTGGGATATCTCCGGGAGGAGATCCTCGATGCGTTTGGCTTGGGCCGCACGCACAACTTCAGGCCCGTAGGCAAGTTGCGACCGCAGCTCTCTGATGTGCGTATTGCGGTAGTTCATGACCCGCCTGCCCTTCGTGGACATCGGGAGGCGCGTGCGGCGTCTTTCACGTATTATAATAGGCCCCAACCTTCACGTAGTCAAGGACTTCCCAACAGAAAAAGTCACTTTTTGAGGGGCGGTAGAGAGGGGTCCGCGACGTCCTCAAGCGCCAGGATTTCCAGCGCGCTCATCAGGGCAAGCGCGCACTCGGCATTGGTGTTGAGTCGTACAACCATGTCGGCAGGGCCGTCACGGAATGCGCCGATGACGACATCGGGGTCTTGGATGTAGAAGGTGTTTTCCTTGGTGTACTGGTGGCGGACGATGAACTGGGCCATGGGCAGGGCGTTGCTGCGGATGAAGGCGCGGAACGCCTTATCACGCGGGTCTTTGATCAACTCGGCCTTGTAGACCGCCGCGAAAGCTTGGAGCCGTTGGGCGGCGCTGCTGACGCGGGGGGGCACGAAGTTGGCGAATCCGCCTTCGTAGTCGAGACAAGGAGATTGGCCGGGCCAGAAATAGAGCACCTTGCGCGAAATGTCCGCGGCGCCGTCGCTGGCGCGGCCCTGCACCCACTCGACAAACCACTGGCGGTCACGTTCGGCCAGTCCCAGCAGGGCGGCCGCGTGCACATAGGCGCCCGCGCAGAAGCGGTCGGCTTCGGGCGCTCCGGCGCGGTAGAGGGCCGCCAAGCCAATGACGTCCCAGGGGCCGCGTTCGAGGATTTTGCCGCCTCTGGGCGCCAGGCGCGCCAGACCGGCGCGTGTGGCGGCTTCCAGCCACTGCTTGTTGCGGTCGAGTTCGTACATCATGCAGAGCGCCTGGATGGTTCGGCCGGGCGTGTCGGTCTGCTGCTCGTAGGGCGCGTCGCCTCGCATCAGGTCGCGATAGGACACGCCCATGTCACCGTCCTTGTTGATGAGCATGGTGAGCGCGCGCGCAAGTCCTCGCATGAGACCCGAGACGCCAGACTTGAAGACCTGCGCTCGCCGGCATTCGGCGGTGAGAAGCACGGCCGTACACCTGGCCACCTCGTCCCCTGTCCCGAGGAAACAGACTTGGGCCGCTGGCCGCGGCTCCTTGCCTGGCGTCTCACCAGTTGGCGCGGCTACGGTCGTGATTTGCGACTCAGCAAGGCGCAAGGCCTGGAGCGCGGCGTCGGAGAGCGTCGTGACGCCCGTGATTTCGTAGAGGCGCAGCAGGGGCTCGATGATCCGCAAGTGCAGGGCCAGGTCGTAGCTGCCGGCGCTGGCTTTGTCTCGCGCCGGGGCGCGGTTCTCGGCGCGGCGGGTGAGCGGGTTATATTCGGCGAGCGAGTTGGGGTCCGCGGACTGCGTGGCCACCAGCCAGCCGCCCAAGGCGGCCAGCGACGCCAGCACGTCCTTTTGTGTGAACCCGCCGGGTGTGGAGGACAGTGGGCTTGCGCGGTAAAGGAGGAGCGCTTGGCCGCCGGGCGAGGACTCGACGAACGAGCGGGTCCGGAACACGCCTGTGGTGACGCGGCCGGCCAATGGCTGTGAAATCCTGTCCAGAACCAACAGGAGCGTGGGCTCCTGGCCGAACCTGAGCAGGTCCAGAGGCGAGACAAAGGTCCAGTCCATGCTGGATTCGGGCGTGTCAGAGGCCACAGCCAGGCCAATGAGCCCGAAGTCCCTTGGGCCGCAGACCGGAAGGGCGGGGGAGAGACTCTTCACCTTGCGGTCATAGATGAGGTCGAGGACCAGAGTTCCTTCTTTCAGGGCAGAGGCGCTGTCGCTGAGTCTCCACAAGGCCCTGCCCATGTCCACGCCCAGGCGCGCGCTCAACTGGGCCAGCGAGTCGCCGCTGGCTTTGGCCATGGTGACGCGGGCGCCCTTGCAGTAGAGGGTCAGGAGTCCTTCGCATGGCAGAGGGGTCTGCAGCGGCGAAGGCAAGGGCGCGGATTCCGCCTTGAGTCCAGGCTCCAAACTTGCGCGGATGGCGCGGAACATGGCGTTCGCCTGATCGGCGGTGACGTCCTGAACGCCGGCGGCTTGCGCACGCGGCAATGGCGTCAGGCCAGCGATCGCGGCGAGGATGAGCAAGACGCGGGCGGTCTTCATTTGTTTCCCACGAATGAACAGGAGATGGCCGGCGGGGACCTGCCGTTGGCGCAGCATGAATATAGGCTGTGGCGTGAAGGGGTGTCAAGATCAGGGGTTATGGAGATTGGGACTGGGCGCGTTTGTGGCCCTATGCTATCATGGCGCCATTCGCGCTCCGCGGCGGGGCGCGTTCCCGGCGGGTGAATGGCGGTTGTTTTCCTATGCATCGCGAGGCGTTTGACGTCGTGGTGGTGGGCGCGGGGCACGCGGGCTGCGAGGCGGCCTGGGCGGCGGCGCGCATGGGCGCGCGCACGCTGCTGTTGACGCTGAACCTGGACCACGTGGCGCGGATGTCTTGCAACCCGGCGATCGGCGGGCTGGCCAAGGGGCAGTTGGTGCGCGAGGTGGACGCGTTGGGCGGGTTGATGGGCGTCGTGACCGACCGCGCCGGCATTCAGTTCCGCATGTTGAACACAGGCAAGGGCCCGGCAGTGCGCGCGCCCAGGGCGCAGGCAGACCGCCAGCTCTACACGACGGAGATGCGCCGCGTCTTGGAGGAAGCGGCCAACCTGGTGATGCGGCAGGGCGTGGTGGAGGAGATCGAGACGCAGGAAGGGAAGGTGACGGGGGTGCGCTGCATGGACGGATCGAGCTATGCGGCGAGGGCTGTGGTCATCACGACGGGTACTTTCATGCGGGGGCTGATCCATGTCGGTCAGCAGCAGTACCCGGGCGGCCGGCTGGGCGAGCCGCCGGCCGTGGGCGTGTCCAAGAGTCTGGCGGATCTCGGGTTTGAGTTGGGACGGCTGAAAACCGGCACGCCCCCGCGCGTCAACGGGCTGACCGTGCGCCTGAGCGACTTGGAGAAGCAGGGGGGGGACGAACCGCCCAAGCCGTTCAGCTTCTCCACGGAGCGTCTGGACCGGCCGCAATTGCCCTGCTACGTCACCTACACCAACGCCAGGACGCACGAGATCATCCGCGCCAACCTGGACCGGGCGCCGCTCTATACGGGGCAGATCAAGGCCACAGGCCCCAGATACTGCCCCTCGATTGAGGACAAGGTCGTTCGTTTTTCGGACAAGGACAGGCACCAGATTTTTCTGGAGCCAGAGGGGCTGAACACGCACGAGATGTACGCCAACGGCATCCCGACCAGCTTGCCGGTGGATGTGCAGGAAGAGATGGTCCACTCCATTGAGGGCATGGAACAGGCGCGCATCGTGCGCTATGGCTATGCCATCGAGTACGACTTCCTGCCGCCGACGCAGTTGTGGCCCAGCCTGGAGACCAAGCGCGTTCGCGGGCTGTTCTGCGCGGGTCAGATCAACGGCACGTCGGGCTATGAGGAGGCGGCGGGCCAGGGGATCATGGCTGGAATCAACGCGGCGTTGTTTCTATGCGGCAAGGAGCCGCTGGTCCTGCGGCGCGATGAGGCGTACATCGGTGTGCTGATTGACGACCTGGTGACCAAGGGCACACAGGAGCCGTACCGGCTGTTCACGTCGCGCGCGGAATACCGGCTGCTGCTGCGCCAGGACAACGCGGACCGCCGGTTGATGGGGCATGGGTTCCGGCTGGGCATGGTGGACGCGGCCACGCATGCGAGACTTGTGGAGAAGGAGAAGGCCATCGCGGAGACGCTGGCCTTCCTGGCCGCGACGCGAAAGGGCGAGCACACGCTGCTGGAGACATTGCGCCGGCCAGAGGTCAGGTGGGCGGACCTGGTGGCGCTGTCGCCGGAGCTGGCGGGTCGGGCCGTGGCGCCGGACGTGGTGGAGCAGGTGGAAATCGAGGCCAAGTACGCGGGTTATGTGGAGCGTCAGCGACGGCAGGCGGCTAAGCTGGCGGACTTGGAGGCGTGGGCCGCGCCCGACGACTTGGACTATGACGCGGTTCACGAGTTGAGCAACGAGGCGCGCCAGAAGCTGAAGGCGGTTCGACCGTTGACGCTGGCCCAGGCGTCGCGCAT
>CAYYEE010000394.1:0-4712 GCA_964470775.1 uncultured Planctomycetota bacterium
CCGCCTGCCGGTGACGACCGGCGCGGCTATGAGCCATGTCTATCTCCGCGCCAGCAACGCCTCGCCTGTGGAAGGAGCCATCGAGGCGCGCGCCGCCAGGAAGGCCGCTGTCGTCAAGGTCCCCGGCCAGTCCGGCTGGCGCTGGTTTGGCCCGGTTGAGCTGGCTGTGGCCGCGGGCACGGCGGAGATCGAGTTCTCATTCGGCGCGGCCGGACTCGCGCTCGATGTCGTGGCTCTCAGCGATCAAGCAGGTCCGCCTCCGCCGGATGACCGATTCCCGCCTCCGCCAGCGGTCGAGGGGCTTTCGGCCGAGGCCGGCGGCCCCTACGCGGTGAGGCTGGCGTGGAAGCC
This sequence comes from uncultured Planctomycetota bacterium, assembly GCA_964470775.1. Lineage (GTDB taxonomy): Bacteria > Planctomycetota > Brocadiia > CAIUPP01 > CAYYEE01 > CAYYEE01. The sequence continues at coordinate 352 of CAYYEE010000394.1, forward strand.
GGTGGCCGCGGCCGCGCTTTCGCACTACAACGTCTACGCCGCGCGCGGCCGCGAGCCCCAGGCCCGCCAAGAAGACCTGATCCGCTCCACGCGCGAGACGACGTGCCTCGATTGGGGGCTCAAGCCAGGCCAAACCTACCGCTACCTCGTCACGGCCGTGGACCGGCGCGGCGCCGAAAGCCCGGCCTCGGCCATCGCGCAAGCGGCCACGCCCTCCTTGGCGGATCGCCTGTTCGCCGTGATCCCCTTTGCCTGGAACAGTCTTGGCAAGGAGAGCGCTTCGGCCACGGTCCAGACGCCTGGCGCCAAGGGCGCGGTTCTGTGGATCGAGGGGCAGGTCATTCCCGACGCCGCGGGCCGCGTCGCCGCGCGCGACAAAGAAAGGGCCGAGGTTCTAATCAACGGCGCCAAAGCCGCGGACTGGGCCGCAAGCTTCTGGTGTCTGCGGCAAGGTCGCATGATCCCGCGCGCCCGGGTCTGGATGTGGAGCCGCGTGGAACTGGGCGAGATTCCGCCGGGACGCTGCGAGATCACCATCAAGCGCGGCGAGGCCGGCCCCATGGAGCTCCGCGGCCTTGTCCTGACCAACGACCTTGGCTTCCGGCCGCAAGGGATCACGAGCTACATGCCGTTCGACGCGACGCCAGCCCCATGAACAACTCCCAGCCCAAGGGGTATAATCCCGGACGCATCCCCGAAAGAAGCATCCAACTGGAGCGCTCGATGGACCATCCCGCCACCGTGGCCGACATGCCGTCCAACTGGCTTGAAGACTGCCTGCGCGCCATTCCGCGCGCGCGTGTCACCGTGTTCGGCGATTTCTGCCTGGACGCCTACTGGCTCATTGACCAGGACCTCAGCGAAGTCTCTGTTGAGACCGGCTTGCCCGTGCGCCGCGTGCGCCGGCAGCGCTACAGCCTGGGCGGCGCGGGCAACGTCGTGGCCAACCTGGCGGCCCTGGGTGTGGGCCGCGTACATGCGGTCGGCGTGGTGGGCGCGGACCTTTTCGGCCTTCAGTTGCGCCAACTCCTCAACGACCTGAACGTCGTCAGCGACGGACTGCTGACTCAGGAAGAAGAATGGCACACGCTGGTCTACGCCAAGCCCTGCATCGGCGGCGTGGAGCAGAACCGCCTGGACTTCGGCGGCTTCAACCACCTCTCCGCCGCCACGGCCGACCGCCTGGCCGGCGCCCTTGCGTCCGCCGCCGCGTCGTCGGACGTGGTCGTCCTGAACCAGCAAGTCCCCGGCGGCGTGTCCACGCCGGAGATGATCGAACGCATCAACCGTGTCGTGGCCGCTCAGCCGGACTGCCGCTTCATCGTGGATTCGCGCCACCGCACGGAGATGTACAAGGGCTGCATGTTGAAGCTGAACGCCCACGAGGCCGCGCGCGTTCTCGGCGAGACTCGGCCCCGCGAGGCCCGCGTCTCCGCCCGCGACGCGCGCGACTTCGCGCGCCGGCTCTACGAGGAACGCCGCCTGCCCGTGTTCATCACGCGCGGCGAGAACGGCATCCTGGTCCAGGACGGCTGCGGCGTTACGCAGGTCCCCGGCATTCAGATTCTGGAACGCGTGGACACGGTGGGCTGCGGCGACACCGCGCTCTCCGCCATCGCCGCCAGCCTCGCCTCGGGCGCCGCGCCCGTGACAGCGGCCATGCTGGCCAACATAGCGGCGTCCATCACCGCGCGCAAGCTGCAAACCACGGGCACGGCCACGCCCGAGGAGATCCGCCGCGTGGGCCCTGTGCCCGACTACGTCTACGAGCCCGAGCTTGCCGACGACCCCCGCCGCGCCACGCATCTCCAAGACACGGACATCGAGATCGTGTGCGGCCGCCTCCCCAAAGGCGAAATCCGCCACGCCATCTTCGACCACGACGGCACGCTCTCCACCTTGCGCGAGGGGTGGGAAGCGATCATGGAGCCCATGATGGTCCGCGCCATCCTGGGCAGCCACTACGCCACGGCTGGCGAGTCGCTCTTCCACCAGGTTGTGGACACGGTGCGCGCCTACATCGACAAGACCACGGGTGTGCAGACGCTGGCGCAGATGCAAGGGCTGGTGGAGCTGGTGCGCCGGTTCGGCTGCGTCCCCGAAAACCAGGTCCTTGACATGCGCGGCTACAAGGCCCTCTACAACCAGCAAATCCTTGAGCGCGTCCGCGACCGCGTGCGCCGCCTGCGCCGCGGCGAGCTCGACACATCGGACTTCGAGATCAAGAACGCGCGCAAGTGGCTGGAGACGCTGCATGGCCTCGGCGTCAAGCTATATCTGGCCAGCGGCACCGACCAGGCCGACGTCGCGGCCGAGGCCGAAGCCATGGGCTACGCGCATCTCTTCGAGGGGCGCATCTACGGCGCGGTCGGCGACGTGAAGGTGGAGGCCAAGAAGCTCGTCATCGAGCGCATCATCCGCGAGCACGGCCTCAAGCGCGGCGGGCTGGCGGTCTTTGGCGACGGCCCGGTGGAGATGCGCGAGGCGCGCAAGGCCGGCGCCGCGGCGTTTGGCGTGGCCAGCGACGAACTCCGCCGCTTCGGCCTCAACCCGGTCAAGCGCACCCGCCTCATTCGCGCCGGCGCGGACATCATCATCCCCGACTTCAGCCAGTTGGAGCCGCTTGCCAGGATCGTGCAGCGAGTTGTCGGCCGCCACGACTGAGACTTGAGGGGCAGAAGGGACAACGGGGAGGACGGCGCTGGTCAGAGAACACCATGCCCGTTCGTCTTGCACGGCCACCCCGTTCGCGGGCCACATCGGCCTTGGTTCGAGTCCGAGCGTCGGGGGGATGACGCATGGCCGCGCCGCCTCGACCGGCGCCTCCTGATCCCCAGCCGCGCGGGCGCCCCGGCGGCAAGAGCATTCGCGCATGGCGTCCCTGGAATGCCTGGCCGGCGCGTGTCACGGTTTGGGCGTGTGGCCAGGGTTGGCGCCCCAGTGGACTTTACCGGATCTGTGGGTGACTTCAGAATTGAGAAGGATGTTGCCGTCCAAGGAAATGAGCGATTCGGGCTCTTCGTATGGGCTGGCGATCTCGATGCCGCTGTTGGTAAGAACGTTGTGGTCAAAGGTCATTGTCATGGGGGCGAGCTTGACGGGGACGCCGCGGAACAGGTTGTGGTGGGCAAGGACCACATAGCCCTGCAAGAGTACGGGCCCGGTCTTGCCATTATTGATGACCATGTTGCCGGAGACGACGCCGAGATATTGGTTAGGGAATTTGTCGCCGGTGTGGCGGGCGGCCCAATCGTTGATGGGGTGCCCTTTGATGACGCCGCCCTTGTCTATGAATATCTTGTTATTGACAATGTGGTAATGGTAGCAGGCGTCCGTAGAGAACCCGTAGGCCGCGCTGTCCCCCTCCTTGAGCCGCAGGGTGCAACCTTCGATCCGGCCGGAGTCGCCCAGAAGCTCAATGACATGGGAGCCAAACCCCCCGGTGAAGTAACAGTTCAGAACTTCGGCGGCTTCGCCGTTGAGCATGACGGCCATGAGCTGGCAGTTTGTGATGCGGCAGTTTTCGACGCGGACGTTGCGGGGATAGGGGCCGCCGCGGGCGTTGACGGTGTGGATGGACTTGACGCCATTGCCGCCGTTCCATCCGGACCGAGCGCGGACCCACGGAGTCTGGGCCTTGGCGTTGCCGTCAATGAAGAGGTCGCGGATGGTGATGTTCTCGATCTGCCCGTGTATCCAGATCACGTTGACGTCGGTGAGTCCGTCCTGGAGGACGAGGCGCGTGCCGGTTCCTTCGCCGGCAAGCTGCACGTCGCTGCGGGAGATGGTGATGCCGCCGTATGTGTCCGCCACGCCGCCGATGCTGTACACGCCGGCCAGAAGGCGCACGCAGCCACCTTCTTTGGGCAGGGCCGCAATGGCGGCGTTGATCACGAGGTGATCGTCCACGCCTTGGCAAACGTGGTCCGCCTGGGCCTTAAGGCTGGCGGGGGCGCCGGCCGGGGCCACGACGCGCGTTGCCGCGCGGCCGCTTGGCGCGGGGGCGGCGCCCGCGCGGGGCGTTTCCTGCGCTTGGGCAAACCGTCCTCCGAGCGCAGCCCAGGCGGCAAGGGTCATCAGCGCCGCGGCCGAGCGCGAGTCACGCAAGCAACCCATTCCCATCCCTGTCTCCCTTTCCTGCTGGCTCCGGACACCGCAAATTGCGCCGTCTAATCAGGCGCTGAGGCGTCTGGTGACTGCTCGGAATCCGCGGTCGCCGCCAAACGCAACCCGGCCCTGCGCCCAGCATAATACTGCGTGCGGGCGTCTGCGTCAATGCCCGCGGCCACGTCAAGTCGCGCCAAACGCTCTCCGCCGACACGGCGAACTCGAAGTCCCTGGTCCCCAGGCCGTGGAACGCC
>CAYYEE010000395.1:0-4702 GCA_964470775.1 uncultured Planctomycetota bacterium
AAATTGCGGACCGGGTTCGTCGCCTGCGGCGGGAACTCCACCGTCAGCTTCGGCGCGCCCACCCCGGTGATGTGCGTCACCGTGTTGTTGCGATAGATCAGCGTCCCCTTCGACCCGATGATGTTGATGTCTTCCCAAAACACCTGCGCGTCGCCCACCACCGCCATCGTCCCCAGCGCCCCGTTCGCGAACTTCATCTTCACCGCTGAGTTGATGTCCACCTCCGTCCCCAGGTTGTCGCACCACGCCGACACCTCCACGACCGGCTGGCCCACCACCCACAGAATCGCGTCCACCAAGTGGCTGCCGCTGTCGTTGAGCTGGCCGCCCCCCGACAGCTTCATGCTCTGGCGCCATTTCCCCCGTGTCGCGTTCAGCCAGTTCTGGCTCTGGAAAGCCGTGACGTACTGAACCTTGCCGATCGCCCCGTTCTGCACCTGCTCGCGCATGTAGATGAAAGGAGGCAGCGTATGCCGCTGGTAGCTCAGCACAAACACCCGCCGCGTCTTCTTCACCTTGTCGCACACCGCCTTGGCGTGCTTCACCGAGCACACCATCGGCTTGTCGCACAGCACGTGCAACCCAGCGCCCAGGCTGTCCATGATCTGCCGATAGTGCAGCGTGTGCGGCGTCGAAATCGCCACCGCGTCCAAACCCGCCTCCGCGATCATCCTCCGATAATCGCTGAACTCCGGAACCTGAGCCAAAACAGGGTAACGCTTCTTGCACGACGCGATCTGCGACGCCGCGTCGTCGCACAGAGCGGCGATCTCCGCCTGCGGCAATTCGAGCAGCTTCGGAATGGTGGCGCCCTGCTGGTACCCCCCCGTGCCGATAAGCCCAACGCGGATTTGCTTGGACATGACCCGCTCCTAAATGAACCGCCTCCGCCGCCCTCCACGCCAGCGGCAAAAAAGCCATGCAACCACAAAGAGCGGCCCGTTTCAAGAGCCCCCGCCTCTCCGGCCTCTCTCCTCTCCGGCTCATCCCCGCGGCCGTTTCCCGCTTTCCGCCGCCGGTCCGCCCACCGCCCTTCGCAACGCCTCCGCCAGCCAGCGTTTGTCCTCCCCGCGCAACCCCTCCCCAAGCTGCAGCGAATCCTCCGCCGTATCCACCCACACCGCCGTCAACGCCCCCCCCGGCGTCTGGCCCAGCACAACCGCCGTCACCTCTTCCAGGGGCAGCGCCTTTTCCGTTCGCCACAAACCCAACACACTCACCCCCGCCCGGACCCCCTCCCGCGTCACCTCCACGCGCTGCCGCGAAATCCACGGCAGAACCGCCGCGGCCATCACCGCCAGCCCCGCCGCCGCCAACGCCACCAGCCCCCCCTGGAACAGCAGCGGCCACGATGCCGCCGGCGTCTCGCGCAGCGACAACGCAAACGCCCCACCCATCAACCCCGTCCACACCGCGCCCAGCGCAAAGAGCCCAGGCCGCAACGCGAAAGGCGAAGGCATCCGCGCCGACCATTCCTCCCCGCGTTGACACAAGCGAACCCGCGACCGGGCCGGCAGAGCCGGTGGGGGGGCCATGACCCCGCTGGGTTGGCCCCGCAACGGCGCCGCCTCGCCCCGGTCCACGAACCGCGGACCCTCCGCCGTCTCCTCGATCAGCGGCAGATCGAAGTCCCGCCCCAGCCGCCGCCACACCGCGCGCAAGCGGCAAGGCCACGCCGTCTCCACGATCGGGCTGCTCGGCTCGTGGCTGGTCCACTCAAAGTCGATCGCCGCCCGTCCCGGCCCGCCCGCGCCCTCTTCCTCCTTGGCGTCGCGCACCACAAACCGCACCGCCGCCACGTCCTGGTCCAGGCTGCCCCGTGCCGCCTCCCGAAACGGCGGCGGCCCAGCCGCCTGCCGCCACCGGCGGCTCCGGTTGTCCAACACCGTCTCCGACCGCCGCACAAAGAGAGACACCCCTTCGACCACCAGACACACCGCCGCCAGCGCCGCCGCCGCCGCGCCCGCCAGCCCCAGCGCCGGCAACGCCGCCGCGCACAGGAACATCGCCGCCCCCGCGCAAGCCAGCGCGAACCCAAGCCTTGCCCGGTCCGGGTCCAGCGCCAGGCGCAGCTTGCGGGGTTTGGCTTTCTCCGTCATAGCGCGCTTGTCCTCGGCGCGGCGGTCAATACGACTTGGCCAGGATCACGCGCCGCCGGCTCGGCTCCCCGCTGATCACGCAGCGGCCCGCCTCTTCCGGCGCGTTGATCGGGATGCACCGAATCGTCACCTGCAAGTCGTTGCGCAGCTTTTCCTCCACCTCGCGGCTGCCGTTCCAGTGGCACAGGGCGAATCCGCCGTGAATCTCCGGCTTCTCCGCGTTCGCCGGCGTGAAGTACTTGTACAACTCCTCGCGGTTGTCGATGCGCCGCGTGTTCGTCTCGCGGAAACTCGCCGCCCGCGCGTACAGCGCCTCGTGCATCTCGTCCAGCAGCTTCGGCGCGTTCGCTACGAACTCCGCCCGCTTGATCCCCGCCCGCTCGGCCGCCGGTTTGTGCCGGAACCCCGCGAACACGCTGTCGTTCGCGATATCGCGCGGACCCACCTCCAGCCGCACCGGCACGCCCTTCTTGATCCACCCCCATACCTTCTCCCCGCCGCGCCCCTCGCGCGTGTCCAGCTCCACCGACAGCGTCCGCCCCGCGTAGGGCACGGCCCGCAGCTCCCGCGCCAGCCGGTCGCAATACTCCAGCACCTGCGCCCGCGTCTCTTCCTTGTGAATCACCGGCAGAATCACCACCTGCGCCGGCGCCAGTCGCGGCGGCAGAACCAGCCCGTCGTCGTCCGCGTGCGTCATCACCAGCCCCCCGATCAGCCGCGTCGACACCCCCCACGACGTCGTCCACGCCAGCGTCTCCCGCCCGTTGGCGTCCAGAAACTTGATCCCAGACGCGCGCGCGAAATTCTGCCCCAGAAAGTGCGACGTCCCCGACTGCAGCGCCTTCCGGTCCTGCATCATCGCCTCGATGCAGTACGTCGTCACCGCGCCCGGGAACCGCTCCCCCTCGGTCTTCTCGCCCTTGATCACCGGCATCGCCATCCACTTCTCCGCGAAGTCCGCGTACACGTCCAGCATCCGCATCGTCTCTTCGCGCGCCTCCGCCTCGGTCGCGTGCGCGGTGTGGCCTTCCTGCCACAAAAACTCCGTCGTCCGCAGGAACAGCCGCGTCCGCATCTCCCACCGCACCACGTTCGCCCACTGGTTAATCAGCAGCGGCAAATCGCGATATGACTGCGTCCACTTCGCGAACATCGCCCCGATAATCGTCTCCGACGTCGGCCGCACCACCAGCGGCTCCTCCAACTCGCCCGCCGGAACCAGCTTCCCCTCCGCGTTCGCCTCCAGCCGGTGGTGCGTCACCACCGCGCACTCCTTCGCGAACCCCTCCACGTGCTCCGCTTCCTTCTGCAGAAAGCTGAGGGGGATGAACAGCGGGAAGTAGGCGTTGCGGTGACCCGTGGCCTTGAACATGTCATCCAGCGCGCGCTGGATGTTCTCCCACAGACTGCAACCCCACGGCTTGATCACCATGCAACCCCGCACAGGCGACGTCTCCGCCAGGTCCGCCGCTCGCACCACCTGCTGATACCACTCGGGATAGTCTTCGGCGCGCGTCGGCGAAATCGCGCTCTTTTGCTCTTTAGCCATGGAAACCCACCATTCGCAAAGCACGAAAAGGGGAACGCGCCCGCGGCGCGCAACCGGAACACATATGATCCGGCATGGCAGGGGGGTTCGTCAACTGCGCCCGCGCCTCCCTCCGCCGGCCACCCCGCCCCCCCCGTCCACCCGGGCCCTAACGTCTTCATCCAGGCCCCGCCTCGCCCCAGCCGCCTGACCCGCCCCCCTCGCCGTTATTCCACGCCCCCCGCGGAATCACCGGACACGGCGCGCTCTCAGCGGTCCGGCGCGCCTCGCTACCTCAGCGGCGCCTTGGGCGCAAAGTCGCGGTCAAAAGCGCGATTCAGCCGCGCTGTGTCCGTTTCGCTCAGATCGGGCAACGACGATCCGGGCCTGGCAAACACCAGCATGCGCCTCTCGCCACCGGACGTCAGCGTCACTCGCCGTTCAAACCTCCCCGTCGCCTCCACCCACCCCGCCTGCCCCGGCTCGCACAACACAATGTCCGCCCCCATGTAGAACCGTTTCAGCGCCTCCCGCGTATCGCGCACCCGCCCCGGCCGCGCCACCCGCCCCGGCGCTTCCAGCGGCAGGTCATAGAAGCTCATCCGGTCCAGCCCGAAATAGTAGTACAGACACGGCGGCTCCACCGAACGATGAATCGCCAGAACCTTCGCGTCCGGGCAATATGTGCGTACCAGCCACGCCGCCGCCTTGGTCCCCGGGTCCCGCTCCGTCCCGCCGCGCGTAAAGACCACGCGGTTCGGATCGCGCCAGCGTCCGCCCGCGAACACCGCGTTAACGTCGCCCCACAGTGTCACCACCACGACCACCGCGCCCGCCACGCGCACCGCGCCCGGCCAGCGGCTCGCCAGTCGTCCCGCCATTAGCCCCAGCGCGCCCGCCCACAACCCCAGCGTCAGCAGCAGATAGCCCGACACCACCGTAATCCCCGGCGGCGCGCCGAACACCAGCGGCGCCGCGTAGAAAGCCCCGCACAGTCCAAGCAGCGCCGCCCCCCGGCCCCGCGACTCCCCTCCCGCCCGCCCCACCACCCCCCCCCCCCCCCCCCCCGCCCCCC
>CAYYEE010000396.1:0-4688 GCA_964470775.1 uncultured Planctomycetota bacterium
GCGGCGCGAGTTGATATGCACCACGTCGGGCTGCTGGCTCTGCTGCGCGGGCCGCAGGTCCGCGCCAGCGGGCGCCAGCAGCACGGCGTCAAAGTCCATGTCCAGCCCGCGCGCGTCGCGCGACATGCGGCCGGGCGTTGGAAAGAAGCGGCATGGCCGCGCGCTGGCCGTGGCCGTGGTCGGAACCGCCCGGCTCTGCACTCCCGATTCGGAGGTGCTCACCGTGGGCCGGTACAGGTCGTAGGTCGCGTCGAAGTATCGGGCGTCGTACATGTCTTTTGGGGCTCTGGGGCTTCGGGCTTTGGGGCTTGGGAACGCCGCAACGGCCCGCAGCCCCATGGGCCGCAGCCCCAAGGTCCAGCCTCACGCGCGGCCGGTTTGCCCAGGGTGCAACGGGACGCGGACGGCGCATTTCCACGACAGCACGTGGTTTTGCCATGGCTGCGGGCTGACGTGGGAGGCGAGGCCGTTTGTGGATGGCGACGCCTACGTGAGCAGGGCGCAGGTGGCTGACAGGATGTACGAGCTCGGTTCCGGGGACACGTTGCGATCCGGCCAGAGGCCGGCTTCCGCAACATGTCCCCGCGCAGACGCCCCAGGGCAGGCCCGCGCGACGGCGGGACAAAACACACCAACAGGTCCGACTGAGCCAGCCGGGCCTGCCCTGGACAACAACGGACGGGTTCTTGGGCGTGGGGATTTGGGGCTTGGGAACGGCAATAACGGCGGGACTCTGGGGCGTGGGGACTTGGGGCTTGGGAACGGCATGAACGGCGGGGCTTTTGGGCTTGGGAACTTGGGGCCTGGAGACGGCCGAAGCCCGAAGTCCGAAGCCCCAGAACCCCTTTTTACGGAGAAACGAGCATGACGACAGCGGTCGAAAAGAAGGTGGAGGCGCAGGCGCCTGTGACCGCGCCGCGCGACGTGACGCTGATGCGGGCGGGCGGGTTGCTGTTGGCCGCGGCGCGACGCAATCGCGACGAGGTGGAGGACCTGGTGCTGATCCAGGAGATCAAGGACAGCGGCGAGTACCGCCAGATCGTAGAGGAACACGGCGCCGAGGGCGAGCCGTGGGAGGCGTTCTGCCGCCTCATCGGCCGCGACCGCAAGACGCTCAACGGGCAACTGGCGGCTGTGCGCCAGCTTGGGCCGGGCACCATGACCCTGGCTCGCAAAGCCGGGCTGCCTGACGTGGGGCTGCGCGCGCTGCTATCGAGCCCGGACGAGGTGCAGGCCGAGTTGCGCAAGAGCGGAGGCGCCATGACCCCGGAGGATCTGCGCGCCCTGGCCGACAGTCTGCGCGCGGCCCACGAGCGCGCGGATCGGGAGCGCGAGCGCGCCGAGGCCGCGCGGCACGAGGCCGACGACCTGAAGACGCGGCTAGAAAGGCGCAACAACACGTTGGCGAAAATGACCGAGGACCTGCGCGACGCCCAGGCGGAGTTGAAGCTGCTCAAAGACGGCACGCGCGTGACGGAACTGGCCGAGGTGGAGAAGCGGCTGACGGTGGTCAAGCGCGCGCTGGACCAAGCGCAGAACGCGCTCGGCCAGATTGACTGGACCGTGCATCCGAGGGCCGCTTCCGTCGTGCTCGGCGAGGTGGTGAAATTCGCGGGGGCGTTGCGCGAGATGGAGGCGGCGTTGCGCGAGGAGGCGCTGGCCGAGCGATGAGGCTGACCGAGGCTCAGCAACGCATGACGCTGGCCCTGGCGGCCCGGCTGGATGACGCGGGCCACGGCGCCAGGAGCATTATGGTCGCGGAGGCTGCGGCCCAGTGGGGCAAAAGCGTGGACACGGTGTGGCGCTGGCTGCGGCAGATTCGCCCCAGCAACCGGGCCAGACGCAGCGACCTGGGCCGCACGCGCCACGACCCGGACGCGCTCAAGCAGGTGTTGATCGTCAAACGCCAGCGGCGCTTGGTGAATCCGCGCACGGGCGTGGAGATGGTGATCCCAACGGAGATGGCCATTGAGCAGGCCAAGGCCGAGGGCAGGATCACGGCGGAGATCAGCCGCGCGGCCGTGGACCGCTACGCGGCGCGCATGGGTATGAACGGCCGCGGCGTGAGGCGGCTTACGCGGCGCAAGGTTTCGTCTCGACCCAACGAGATGCACGTGCTGGACTGTTCAACGAGCAAGGCGCTTGAGGTGGCGGGCCGCAACGAACAGGGCGAGTGGCTGGTCCGCGTGAAGAGCACGGCCCAGTTGCTCGCCCAGGCGCACACGCGCAAGCGCAAGGACGAGCCCCTGGGCGTGTGGATAGTGGGCGTCGTGGACCACTACAGCGGCGTGGCCTGGGCTGAATACCGCGTGGCGCGCGGCGAGTCGTTCGAGATGGTGCTCGGCTTCCTTGAGGGGCCGTGGGGCGGCGACCCGCGCTGCGACGTGCGCGGCCTGCCCGAGACGCTGAACGCGGACAAAGGCCCCTTTTTGATGCACCGCGAGAGCAAGGGACTGTTGGAAAGCCTGGGCGTCAGAGTTTTGCCGCGTATGCCCAACACGCCCAACGTGGGCGGCAGCGTGGAGCGCTCGTGGGGCGTGCTGTGGGATTCGTTCGAGGCGGCGAACTGGCCGTGCACGCCGGGCCGCGAGTTGACCCTGGCCCAGGCCAACCAGGAGCTGAGCCTGGGCCTGCGCGCCATCAACAGGCGCCGCCACTGGGTGACGGGGCAGGTGAAGTTCGAGATGTACCAGAGCGGCCTGCAAGTGCGGGCCATGCCCGCGGACCCGCTGGGCGTCCTGTTCAGCAGCAAGGTGGTCAAAGTCTCGACAGCCGGGACCGTGCGCTACCAGAACGCCTTTTACCGCGCGCCCGACGCCTGGGCTGGACAGTGGGTGGAAATCACCGTGGCGCGCGACGGGCAGGCCGTGCTGACCGACCCGCAGACCGGCGAGAGCGTGGCGGCCAAGGCGTACACGGGCACGCCATGGAGCGAGTTCGAGCCGCGCCACGACACCGCGTGGGAGAAGCTGGGCAAAGAGGCGGCGGCGGACCTGGCCACGGGCAGGCCGCAGCCCATGTACGCGGGCCAGGCGGGCAACGTGGTGGCTTGGACCCCCAAGCCGCAGCCGGTCAAGCCCGACAACATCCTGACCCGCACGGCCGAAGCGGGCGCGGGCAAGTTCGCCAACAGCGACGAAGCGCTGGAACGGGCCGGGTTCATTTTGGGCTGCGAGCGGTTCATGGAGGAGCCGGGACTGGTTGAGCAGGTGAAGCGGCTGGTCGAGGCCCTCGAGATGGACAAGGCGCGCTGCGAGGAGGCGTTTTTCAAGCTGAGGGGGACGGCGGGATGAGGAACAACATCAGGTGTTACGCGGAGCCGAAGGGACGGGTGATGCCGGGCGGCGGGCGGGCCGTGACGGACCACGATCTGGTGGGCGCCATGCTGGCGGACGATTGGGAGGAGCCAAGCCTGGGCGACCTGGGCAGCTTTCCGCCGCATGGCGGACGGAGGACGGCAGGCAACCACGGAGGACACGAAGACGGAAAACGCGAACAGACGAAACCCGCCCTGGCGGCACCACAGCCCTCCGGCGCGCAGTTGCTTGCCCGATCCTCTGTTCTCCGTGCTTTCCGTGTCCTCCGTGGTTGATTCGGCGTTGCGCGTCTAGGGAGAAGGCTATGGACATCTGGGAGGCGTTCGGATTCAGACGGGGAAATGCGTTTCTGGCCGCGCCGCGCTTCGAGTGGACAGGGCTGCGCCGCGCCGTTCACCGAGTCCGCCACGCCGTGGCCAACAGGGAGTGGCTGCTGATCTACGGCCCTCCGGGAGCTGGCAAGACTGAGGCGCTGCGGGCGTTCGCCGAGGCCTACGGGGATGACTGCTGGATCGCCAACGTGACAGCCATGCGGCGGCGGAATATGAACACCACCCCCGTGGCGGACAGCGTGTTTTTAGACCTTGACCTCGCCGGGCTTGGAGAGCGGCCCGCGGCCCGCGCGGAGCAGCGCACGCGCCAGGTTGTGCGGCTCATCGGCGTGCGCGGCGAGGAGCGGCCCGTGCTGGTCGTCATGGATGAGGCGAGCAGCTTTCAACAGGATTTGTTGAACGACATCAAATTTTTGCGCGACCAGCGTTGGAGCGGGCGCAGGGACAAATCCGACCGCCGCGCGCCATTCGCTCTCGTGATGTGCGGGTGGGAGACATTGGCTAAACGCCTGGCCGCCAGCCGCCACAGCGACATCCGCATCACGCGCGACCCGGTACCGCCCATGAGCCGGGATGAGGTTTGCGCGTTTCTGGACCATGTGGGGTTCAAAACCTCGCAGATCGGCGCGGAGGCGCGCGAGGCGCTGTGGACCGTGGCGCGCTACCCAGGCGAGGTCATGCACGTCATGGCCCAGGCGATGGAGCGTGCGCTGTTACGCGGCCGGCGCGAGTTGCTGGACCAGGACATTGCCCAGGGCAACGCGGCCACGCTTAAGGCCAAACTCTTGCGGCTTGGCCTTAGCTACGCGGTCGTGGCGCGCGCAAGCGGCCAGGCCAGCAGCACCGTGTGCCGAATCCTGAACGGGGAGTACACGGGCAAGGGCCAGACCTACTCCCACGTGGTGGCGACAGCGGCCCGGCTTGTGGAGGACGCGGAGACTATGCAGGAGGCGAAACGGCCCACGCGCCGCGTGGCCGTGTGAAACGCCAGCGCGGGGCGGGGGCATGGACTGCGCCGGCACCCCCAACGGCCGACCCG
>CAYYEE010000397.1:0-4688 GCA_964470775.1 uncultured Planctomycetota bacterium
GCCTGGCCGTCCCTGCCCCTCGCCCCATCATCTAGTCAAACGCCAAACTCCAGGGTGTTTCGGAAATGCCTTGCATTTCCGAAACACCACAGGGCGGGCTAACTCGACACTTTAGACGCGTCAAGCGCCGGGTTTGTGCCATGCAGCGCTTCAGAGATAGCAAAGCTATGTCTGAAACACTACGCTTGAGCGGGTCGGTCTTCTACCCCTTCGTCGTCTCCGCCATCTGCAAGTCATACAGCGTCCGATACTCCCCCCCCTGCGCATACAACTCCGCGTGCCGCCCCATCTGAACAATCTGCCCCTTCGAAATCACCACAATCAAATCCGCCCGCTCAATCGTCTTCAGATCGTGACTGACCACAAACGTCGTCCGCCCCTTCATCAGATTCATCAGCGCCTGCCGCACCAGCGACTCCGAATCCGCGTCCAGCCCCACCATCGCCTCGTCCAGAATCAGGATATCCGGGTTCTTCAGCACGGCCCGCGCAATCGCCAGCCGCTGCCGCTGCCCGCCCGACAGCTTCACCCCGAACTCACCCACCTTCGTCTCGTAGCCCTCAGGCAATCCCACAATAAAGTCATGAATATTCGCCGCCTTCGCCGCCGCGCGCACCTCCTCATCGCTCGCGTCGCGCCGGCCATAGCGGATGTTCTCCGCAATCGTCCGGTTGAACAGAAACGTCTGCTGACTCACGATGGCCACCCGGTCCAGCAGGCTCGACCGCTTGATCCTGCGCACGTCAATCCCGTCAATCTCGATCGCCCCGCCGCACACGTCATAGAACCGCAGCAGCAGATTCATCAGCGTCGTCTTGCCCGACCCGCTCCGCCCCACGATCGCCACGGTCTGCCCCGCCCGCACGTCCAGGCTCAAGTCCCGAATCACCGGTTCCCCGCCGTAAGAGAAGACAACGTTCTTGAAGCGCACCCCCTGCCGCACCTGCGCCAGGTCCACCGCGTCCGCCGCGTCCGCGATCTCCGGCTTGCTGTCAATGATCTCAAAGATGCGCTCCGTGCCCGCCAGCGCCTCCTGCAAGTTGTTCCAGCTCTTGATCAGCTTGCGCAGCGGCTGATAGGCGAAGAACAGCGCCGCCGCGAACAACACCACTTTGCCCGGCGTCAGCCCCCACGTCTGCTTCGCCAGCAGCGCGCTCCCCGCCGCCACCATCCCCCAGATCAGCAGACGAATGAAAAACTCCATGACCGCCTGGCCATGCGCCGCGTTGCTGAGCACCTTGCGCATCTGGCCCAGAAACCTGTCGTTAACCTGGCGGAACTCCTCCACTTCCGCCTCCTCCATCTTGAACGCCTTTACGATGCGGATGCCGCTGAAGATCTGCGTCAGCGCGTCCGTCACGTCCGCCAGCCGCTCCAGGCTCCGCCGCCCCGCCCGCCGCACTTTGCGCGTGAAGGTGTGCAGCGGCACGATGAACAGAGGCGCCACCAGCAGCGAAAGCAGGGTCAACTGCCACGACGCGTACACCGCAATCCCCACCGCCACCGCCAGCCGCGCCGGCTGCAAAAACAGATCTCCGAACAGGAAGGTCAGCGCCTTCTGCGTCACGCTCACGTCGTTCGAGATGCGGCTGATCAGATCGCCGCTGCGCCGGTCCTCAAAGAACCGCAGCGACTGCGGCAGCAGCGCCTGGCAGATGCGGTTGCGGATGTCCACCACCACCCGCCACGCCGTCACGCCCTGCAAGTACTCGCTCAACCACGTCGCCGCCACCACCGGCGCCACCAGCCACAACAGCGTCATCTTCACCCGGTCCAGCGCCGCCAGATCCTCAGGCCTCAACTCGATCCCCGTCAGATTCCCGTCCTTCACCGCCTCCATCGCCGCCTTCGCGACCTTCGCCAGCGGCTCGATCAGCAGCAGGTAGTACCCCTCCAGCGCCGCATACGTGGACGCGGCCACGAACGTAATCGCGATCAGCTTCCAGTGCGGCGCCGCGAACCTGAAGAGCCGCAGGGAAAGACGAATCGTCTGACGATCCTTAAGCGCCACGAAGCGATCTCCTAAGAGTCACAGGCGGCATGCGGCGCAAGCCCCCACGCCCCGCAAACATGGCTCGGCCGCGTCGGCCCCATACTCTATCCCCCGCCCAGCGCCCCCGTCAAGGTTTGTCCGGCCAAAGGTTCCGCCGTTGCCCCGTCCACGCCGCCTTTGCCCCGCCGCCTCGCCACCAGGTATAATCTTTCTCTGTTGCGCCCGGCGCCGCGCGGCGCCCGCCCCACGCCCGGTCCACGAGCCCTTATGGTCTCCGTCAACCTCCAATCCGTCACCAAACGCTTCGACAGAGTCACCGCCGTCAACGGCGTCACCCTCCAGGTCGAGCGCGGCGAGCTCTTTTTCCTCCTCGGCCCCTCCGGCTGCGGCAAGACCACCCTCCTGCGCATCATCGCTGGCTTCTGCGACGCCACCCAGGGCCAGGTCCTCTTCGACGACCGCGATGTCACCAGCCTCCCCGCCCACAAGCGCAATACAGGCATGGTTTTCCAGAACTACGCCCTCTGGCCTCACATGACCGTCGAAGAGAACGTCGCCTACGGCCTCGACGTCCGCAAGACCCCAGCCGCCGAGCGCAAGCGCCGCGTGGCCGAAGCCCTCGACATGGTCCGCATGGCCGAGTACGCCAGCCGCCGCCCCACCCAGCTCTCCGGCGGCCAGCAGCAGCGCGTCGCCCTCGCCCGCGCCATCGTCATCCAGCCCGACGTCCTGCTCCTTGACGAACCCCTCAGCAACCTAGACGCCAAGCTGCGCAACGAGATGCGCGACGAGATCCGCCGCGTCCACCGCCAAACCGGCCTCACCGCCATCTACGTCACCCACGACCAGAAAGAAGCCCTCTCCCTCGCCGGCCGCATGGCCGTGCTCCGCGATGGCCGCGTCGAGCAGTCCGGCCCGCCCCGGGAAGTCTACGACCGCCCCGCCAACGCCTTTGTCGCCCAGTTCATCGGCCAGACCAACCTCATCGAAGGCGAGATCACCGGCGCGGCCAAGGACGGCCTATGGGAAGTCCGCACCCTCCACGGCGTTGTCCGCGCCGCACAGAAGGACTCCTTCCAGCCCGGCGACAGGGTCATCCTCTCCATCCGCCCCGAAGCCGCCCGCCTCGGCGCCCCGGCGCCCGGCCTCAACGCCCTCCCCGCCCGCCTCGCCGACACCACCTACCTCGGCGAGCAAGAACAGGTCACCGTCACCCTCGAACCCAACGCCTCCCCCTTCCGCCTCCTCCGCCTCACCGCCGAAGGCCCCGCCCAAGGCAGTCACGTCCTCTTCCCCCCGGCCACTGCCCGCGTCCTGCGCCAATAGCCGGCGCCCCTGACCACGCGCCTCGTCCCCGGCCGCTAACGCTGATCCTGCTGGGTCTCAGCCCTTTTCGTCCTCGTCCGTCTCTTCCTCTCCGGCCTCCTCGTCTTCGTCCGCGTCCGCCTCCACATTCGCGTCCTCCTCCGCCGCTCCCAGATCATCCAACCCCAAGTCCTCCGCGGGCAGCGGCCCCGTAGTCGAGCGCTCCAGATGCGCCTTCAGGTAACGCCCGGTGTACGACGCCTCGTTGGCCGCCACGTCCTCCGGCGTCCCCGTCGCCACAATCCGCCCCCCCGCCGCCCCGCCCTCCGGTCCCAGGTCAATGATCCAGTCCGCCGTCTTGATGACATCCAGGTTGTGTTCGATCACCACCACCGTATTCCCCCGGTCCACCAGCCGGTTCAGCACCTCCAAGAGCCGCGCGATATCCGCAAAGTGCAGCCCCGTCGTCGGCTCGTCTAGGATGTACAGCGTCCGTCCCGTGCTCTGCCGCCCCAACTCCGCCGCCAGCTTCACGCGCTGCGCCTCGCCCCCCGACAGCGTGGTGCTCGACTGTCCCAGACGCACATACCCCAGCCCCACCGCCCACAGCGTCCGCAGCAACCCCTTCACCCGCGTATGCGCGTCAAAAAACTTCATCGCGTCCGTCACGCTCAGGTCCAGCGCCTCCGCGATATTCAGCCCTTTGTACTTCACCTCCAGCGTCTCCCGGCTGTACCGCTTGCCCCGGCACTCCTCGCACTCCACGAACACATCCGGCAGAAAGTGCATCTCGATGATCTTGGTCCCCTGCCCTTGACACGCCTCGCACCGCCCCCCCTTCACGTTGAAGCTGAACCGCCCCGGCCCATACCCGCGCACCTTCGCCTCCTTGGTCTGCGCGTAGAGATTGCGGATATGGTCAAACACCTTCGTGTACGTCGCCGGGTTGCTCCGCGGCGTCCGGCCGATCGGCGTCTGGTCAATCTCCACCACCTTGTCAATCCGGTTCACGCCCGTGATGCGCTTGAACCGGCCCGGCTTGTCATGGCTGTGGTGCAACTGCCGCGCCAGCGCCCGCCGCAGAATCTGCGTCACCAGCGTGCTCTTGCCCGACCCGCTCACCCCCGTCACCGCCACGAACACCCCCAGCGGAAACACCGCGTCAATATTCTGAAGGTTGTGCTCCGCCGCGCCCTTCACCACAATCGCGTGCGCCGGGTCCACGCTGCGCCGCCGCGCCGGCTTGGGGATGCTCATCTCGCCCGAGAGATACGCCCCGGTCACCGACCGCTCGCTAGCCATCACCTCCGCCACCGTCCCCTGCGCCACAACCTCGCCCCCGTTCGCCCCCGCCCCCGGCCCCAAGTCAATCACGTGGTCCGCCTGCCGA
>CAYYEE010000398.1:0-4668 GCA_964470775.1 uncultured Planctomycetota bacterium
TCTCCGCCTACGAGGAGATCACCGCCAACGCCCGGCGGCTGATGCCCGAGGCCCAGATCTGGGGGGTGGTGGTGCAGGAGATGCTCAAGCCCTCCAAGAAACGCATCGTGGGCGTCAACCGCGACCCCCAGTTCGGGCCGCTGATCATGGTGGGCCTGGGCGGCATCTACGTCGAGGTCCTCAAGGACGTCGCCTTCCGCATCGCCCCCCTCACCCGCGCCGACGCCGAGGAAATGGTCCGCGAGATCCGCTCCGCCGCCCTGCTGCGCGGCGTTCGCGGCGAACCGCCGGCCGACATGGACGCCATCATCGACGCCCTGCTCCGCGTCTCGCAGCTCGTCACCGACTTCCCCCAAATCGTCGAACTCGACGTCAACCCGCTCTCGGTCTTCGCCAAAGGAAAGGGCGCTTACGCCATCGACGCGCGCATGACACTCTCGCTGCCCTCATAGCCCCCGGCTCCCAACAAAGGAGGACAACGGATGAAGGCCATCTACCTCGCGTCCGTCAACGCCTACGCTGGAAAGAATACGGTCTGCGCAGGACTCGCCAGCCGCCTCGCCCGCATGGGCAAGAAGGTCGGCTACTTCAAGCCCTATGGCGTGCTGCCCGTCCTTCACCAGGGCGTGCTGACCGACTCCGACGCGCTCTTCTTCAAGAAGGCGCTTGGTCTGCAGGACTCGCTGCAGGACATCTGCCCCGTCGTGGTGGACAGCGCCAGCGCGGCCAGCATCTTCAGCGGCGCCGGCCTCAACGCCAAGGAACGCATCCTCAAGGGGTTTGAGGCCGTGGCCAAGGGCAAGGACGCGGTGCTGTGCGCCGGGCTGGGCGGCTTGGCCGCCGGCCTGGCCGCGGGCTTCGCCGTGCCGGAGATCGTCGCCGCCACAGGCGCTTCGGTCCTCATGATCGACAGCTTCCACTGGGTCATGGAGTCCATCGACGGCATCCTCCACGCCCGCCAGGCCCTGGGCGCCAGCCTCGCCGGCGTTGTCTTCAACCGCGTCAGCGACGGCGCCGCCGCTCAGGTCAAGAACGGCGCGGTCCCGTTCTTGGAGCGCCAGGGCGTCTCCGTCTTCGGCGTCATCCCCGCCGACCCCATCCTCTCCGCCGTCCCGGCCAGGGAAATCGTCAGCGCCCTCAACGGCCGCGTGCTGACCACCACGGCCAGCCTCGACGAGTTGATCGAGGGCTTCACCATCGGCGCCATGCACGTCCAGGCCGCCCAGCAGTTCTTCATCCACTGCGCCCAGCGCGCCGTCATCACCGGCGGCGATCGCGCCGACATCCAGGCCGCCGCCATCGAGTCGCGCGTCAAGTGCCTCATCCTCACCGGCGGCCTCTACCCCAGCGAACGCATCCTTGTCCGCGCCGACGAAGCCGGCATCCCGGTCATCCTCGTCAACCAGGACACGGCCACCGCCATCAGCGCGTGCGAAATCCTGGCTCACCACCTCACACTCAACAGCGAACGCAAACTCCGCCGAGCCCAGGAGCTCTGCGACGCCAACGTGGACTGCTCGCGCCTCTTCTCGGCGCTGGGCATCAGCTAGACCTCGGGCGCGTCAGAACCGGCGGCCGCGGGCATCGAGCCCGCGGCCGCTGTTGTCTTGTCCCCGGCCACAGGACCCGCCATGCGCGACCCCGCCCAACCGGAACGCCCGCCCCGCCCCCCGTTGGCCGTCTTGCTCCATCCCATCATCGCCGCGGGCGCCGCCTTTGTCGCGGGCGCCTACGCCGCCGCAAGCGTCATCTGTCCGGCCACGGTTCTGGCCGCGGCGTTCGCCGCCGTTTCCCTGCTCGCGGCGCTGGCCCTGCGCCGCGCTCCACTGTGGCTCGCCGCCCTGGCCGTCACCGCCGGCTTCGGCCTGGCCGGCGCGCTCAACACCCGCTTGCGCGCGCCCCTATTGCTTCCGCCGGACGACGCGCCGCCCCGGCAGGTCCTGGCCCGCCTCACGGGCGTTGTGGACAGCCCGCCCATCATCCTCCCCTCGCCGGCGGATCCCACGGCCGTCGTCACGCGGTTCGTCCTGAACGTTGAGTCTGCCCTCGGCCCCGCCGGCCCCACCCCCGCGCGCCATGCCGTGCGCGTTGACGTCGAAGGCCTCGCTCCCCAGATCGCTTACGGCGGCCGCGTCGCCATCGTCTGCAAGCTGAGGCCGCTGCGCCCGCCGGAGAACCCCGGCGAGATCAACGCCCGCCAGTCTCTCTTTGCCCAGGGCATCGCCGCCACGGCCTCGGTTCCCTGCCCGGCCGGCGTCAGCCTGCGGCCAGGCCGCGCGGGCTCCGGGTTCTGGCGGTTCATCATCGCCGCCAAGTCCCGCATCCGCCTCGCCATTCAGAGCGCCATGCCCCAGCGCCAAGCCGCGGTTGCCCAATGCTTCATCCTGGGCGACGCCGAGGCCCTGGATCATGACCAGCGCCTGCCCTTCATCGAGACCGGCACGGTCCACTTCCTCGCGGTCAGCGGCCTTCACGTCAGCATTGTCGCCGGCTTCGCGTGGTGGGTGTTGTCGCTGGCGGGCGCGGGGCGGCGCGTGTCCGCGGCCGCGGTGATCGGCGTGCTTCTGGCCTACGGCCTCGTCGCCGGCATGCGTCCGCCCATTGCCCGCTCCGTGGTCATGGGCGTCATCGTCTGCTCGGCCGTCCTTTTCCGCCGAGGCGCGCACTGGGGCTGCTCGCTTTCCGCCGCGGCCATTGCCACGCTGCTGCTGCGGCCCGGAGAAATCCTGTCCACCGGCTTCCAGCTCTCCTTTGCCGCGGTCATGGGCATCATGGCCCTGGCGCCGCCGCTCAGCCGCGCCGTCACGGGCCTCCTGCGCGCGGGCGAGCCGCTCCAAGCGCCGGGGCCGCTCAAGAGCTGGGGCCTGGCCGCGGTCCGCGCCCTGGCCGCCGCTGCCAGCGTGTCCGTGGCCGCGTGGGCCGCCACGCTGCCCCTGTGCGCCAGCGCGTTTCTCAGCTTTGTCCCCCTCTCACCCGTCTTCACGCTGCTGCTGGCCCCCAGCGTATGGCTGCTCCTGGTGGCGGGCGTGCCCGGCGCCTTCCTTTCCTTGGTCTACCCCACGCTCGGCGCCATGATCCTCCGCGTGGCCGAGCTGGGCGCCACATCGCTGTGCGCGCTGGCGTCCATCCTCCAGCATTGCCCAGGCGCCGGGCCTGTGTGGACCACGTGGGCGTGGCCGTGGACCTTGGCCACGCTGGGCGTGCTCTGCGCCGTGGCCATCACCCCGCGATACGGCCTCACGCCCCGGCGGTGCGCCATCGCCGTCCTCGCGCTCGTGTGCGCCGCCACGTGGGCCGCTGCGCTGCGCCCAGCGCCCCCTTCTCAGCGCATCATCGTCCTGTCCATCGCCCAAGGCCAAGCCGCGCTGGTCCAAATCCCCCGCGGCGGCCTCATCCTCTACGGCGCCGGCGGATGGCGCCCAGATGCCGCGGCCCGCGCCATCGCGCGCGCCATGACATGGATGGGGCGCCGCCGAGTGGACCTTGCGGTCATTCCCTCTGGCGCCCCGCGCGTAGCCAACGCCCTGCCCAGCCTTGCCAGGCTCCTGCCCGTCCGCGCCGCGCTCACCACCCCCGCCGCCGAGACGCGCGCCGCGGCCCGCTATGCCGTCCAGCAACTCCAGAAGCAAGGTATCCCGGTCCTCTCCGTCTCAGCCGGTGACAAAATCCTTGGAGTAGCGGGCGCGCAGATCGAGGCGCTCCATCCCCCAGACCCCGGCCCGCTCGCCGCCAAACTCGACGACAACGAGAGCGCCCTGGTTCTGCGCGTCACGACTTCAGCCGGCGCCCTGCTGCTCGGCCCGGGCGGCGGACCCATCACCGAGAGCCACCTGTCCCGCCACCCCCTTCGCGCGGACGCCGCCATCACCACAGGCCCCCACACCGCCGGCCTTCAGGCGCCTCTGATTCTGCCTGCCGGTCCCGGTCCATTGCCAGACGGCGCGATCATGGTGGATTGGCCGCCTGGCCAGGCGCCGCGCGTGGAGACGTGGTTGGGACGGCCGTAGCGCCCCTGCCCCACACGCGCAGGACTACCGCCCCGCCTTGCTCGGATACACCTTCACGATGGCCTCTTTGTCCAGCGGGAAGCGCAGAGGAATCTGCGCATAGGTCCCCTGGCACGGCAGGCCCTGCAAGACATAAAACTCAAACGCGCCCTGGCGCCAGAGCGCCACGTAGCTGTAGACTGTCCGCGGCTGCGCATGGCGGCAGATTTCCGTCTTGTCCTCCGCGCCTTCGTGCGACCGCAGCAGCGCGAACACGTCCTCCACGCCCCGCGCCCTGTCCACGGCCGCGCCTGCGCGCAGTCCGCGAGGGCACGACTCGCCCGCGGGCTGGCCCCGGTGGGACAGCAGATGGCGGTTCGCCCGCCAGACCAAGGGCCGCTCCGCCTCCACCGCGACGTCCTCCCCCACCTCCACCACGGCCGCCCCCCGGCAGTCCGCGATGAGGATGTTGGCCCAGTTGTAGCGCCCCTCCGGCGCCAGGCGAACCACCTTCTCCACGGCTTCGGCCGCGGACCGCGTCCCGGTCACGGCGGCTTCCGTCAGCAGGTCGTAGTTGGCGCCGCCGGCCAAGGACTTCACGTGCGTGTTGCAAGCGGCCACGCCCCAGCGGTTGAGCCCGATCGAAAACCCGGAAAGCTCCTCCTCGCCCTCTCCTCCAGCT
>CAYYEE010000399.1:0-4666 GCA_964470775.1 uncultured Planctomycetota bacterium
GCCTGCGCCCCAGCGAGGTTGCCGGGGCGCGGGGGGGAATGCATGAGGCGGAAATGGGGGAGAAGGGGGGGAGGGGAAGCCGTGGGGAGATACTCCCCCCCTTCTGGGAACGGTCCCTTTATATCATCGTTGTCTGCTTGCGGCGGTCTGTCTGGCCTTGGGGGGCGGCGCGGCCGGCGAGGACGCGGCTGATGAAGGGGGCGTCGTGGAGGGCGGGGCCGCCGCTTCGGATGAAGGAGATGATGCGCTGGAGGCGGGCGACGTGGCACACGGGTGCGGCGGGGGTTCCTGCCTCATCGGCCTCCGAGGCGCCAAAGGCTAGGATCTCTTGTTTCATCTGGCCAGGCCCTTTTGCGGATTCCTGCGCCGGGAAGTCCGCGCCTCCGTGTCCAAGGACTTCCACTACCCTCATGTTCAAGGTGGCTTTGGCTCCGCTGCCACCTGACTAATCCTATTATCGGGCAAAGTCTGGCAAAACTCATAAGCACTTCTGCTTATTTGCTGATAATGCGGTTGCTGGCGGGGCCGAGGGGGCACGGCGCGGCAAGGGGTCAGGGCTAGAGGCTGGTGAGTCCGTGGCGGATGGCGATTTTGGTGAGGCCGGCGACGCTGTCGACTTTGAGCTTGGCGACGATGTGGCGGCGGTGGACCTCGACGGTGCGGGTGCTGATGCCGAGCCGGGAGGCGATTTCCTTGGACATAAGGCCGTCGGCGATGAGGGCGAGGACCTGGCGTTCGCGGCCGCTGAGGACGAGGGGCGGGGGGTGCGCCAAGGCGGCGCGCCTGGTTCTGCCGCGGGCGGGACGGCGCGGGCTGGGCTGGAGGGCGCTGAGGAGTTCGGCGCAGGCGCGGTCCTTGGGAACGATGGCGTCGGCGCCGGCGTCGAGGACGGCGCGGGCCTGGGCTGGGGGGAGGGCGCCATAGAGGGCGACGATGCGGGACGCAGGGGCGGCGCGCCGAAGGGCGGCCGTGACGTCAA
Organism: uncultured Planctomycetota bacterium; assembly: GCA_964470775.1. Lineage (GTDB taxonomy): Bacteria > Planctomycetota > Brocadiia > CAIUPP01 > CAYYEE01 > CAYYEE01. Next base: position 980 of record CAYYEE010000399.1, read on the forward strand.
GGGCGTCGAAACCGGGAGCGGCGGGGTCGTAGACGATGGCGGCGGGCGGGTCGCGCCTGGCGAGGGCCAGGGCATCCTTGAACTCAGCGGTTTCGTCAATCTGCCATTGGTCGCCCCATGCGCTGAGGAGGGATCGTACACCTTCTCTGACAATATCCTGCTTTTCCAGCAGTACCACGCGCGTGTTCATTTGGTGGTCCTGCGCTGGGCGGCGGCTTCCTTTCCGGCAACGCCTGGCGGTGTTCTGAGGGGCCTTTCCGGGCTTGGGGAAGCGCCCGCCTGCCACGCATGTTGGCGCCGGGCGCCGTTGGGTTTCCAGGCGGGATTCCCAGGTTGTGACCTAAGTGAGTTTGCCTAATGCGGGGTATGACGTCAAGAGACGCCGGTCGTGAGGGGAGACCTGAAAGCAGAGGGCGAGGGCGCGGAGAGGCGCCCTCGCCAGGGATTGGGTGGTCTAGAAGTCCTTCATGTCATTGTCATCGAGCGGGAGGACTTCCTCGGGTTTGCGATCGGTCTTGGCCGCGGGGACGCTCTGGCGGCTCTTGGCGGTCTTGGCCGGGGCCGCGGCGGTTTTGGCCGGGCTGGCCAGGACGGTTTGGGCCTTGCGGGTGTTCTCTTGGGCGACGGCGGTCTGGGCCTGGGCGCGGACGTTGCCTTCGACGATGCCGCGCAGGGAGTTGACCATGTCGTTCATTTCGCGGGCCTGGGCGCTGAGTTCTTCGCTGGCGGAGGCGGATTCTTCGGCGTTAGCCGCGTTGGCCTGGGTGACTTTGTCCATCTGGGCCACGGCGGTGTTGATCTGCTCGACGCCCTGGGCTTGTTCGTTGCTGGCGGCGGAGACTTCGCCGACGAGCTGGCTGGCTTTTTCGACGCTGGAAGAGATCTGCTTGAGGAAGTCGGCGACTTCGGCGGAGACGGAGACGCCGGCGCTGGCGTTCTGCTGGGCTTCCTCGATGAGGGAAGCGGTGTTCTTGGCCGCTTCGGCGCTGCGCTGGGCGAGGCTGCGGACTTCTTCGGCGACGACGGCGAAGCCTTTGCCTGCGTCGCCGGCGCGGGCGGCTTCGACAGCGGCGTTCAACGCCAAGAGGTTGGTCTGGAAGGCGATTTCGTCGATGGTTTTGACGATCTTGGCGGTCTGGTCAGAGGAGGTTTTGATCTTGTCGATGGCTTCGGCCATGCGGCTCATGGCCTGGCCGCCTTTTTCGGCGGCTTCGCGGGCTTCGGTGGTCATGCTGTTGGCCTGGCGGGCGTTATCGGCGTTCTGGCGGGTCATGGAGGACATCTCTTCCAAGGAGGAGGAGATTTCTTCGAGGCTGGAGGCTTGTTCGCTGGCGCCTTCGGCCATTTGCTGGCTGGACTGGGCGACCTGGGCGGAGGCGGACTGGACCTGTTCGGAGCCGGCGGTGAGACCGGTGATGGCGGTCTTGATGACGATGAAGACGCTGCGGGTGACACCCCATGTGACCAACGAAACAAGGGCCACGGCGGCAAAGCCCAGGATGGCGGAGATGGTGGCGATCTTGCGGATGGCGCCGAGGTATTCGGCGGTGGTGACGGAGGCGGCGATGAGCCACTGAGTGCGGTCGTTGGTCTTGAAGATGGCGATCTTTTCCTGGCCTTGCCAGTCGTAGGTGATCTGGCCGTTCTTGAGGCGGAGCATGTCCTTGGCGAAGTCGTACTTCTCGGCGAGGTTGACTTCGAGGATCATTTTTTCGTCGGGATGGGCGAGGGTAACACCCTTGCTATCCAGCATGTAGCAGTAGCCTGTGTCGCAGACTTTGAGTTTGCTGATGAAGGCTTTGGAGAAAGCGGAGAGCTCCACGGGCGTACCCGCGATGCCCACGAGCTTGCCGTCGGCCATGATGGGAGCGGTTATCAGCGTGACGGGTTTGCCTGTGGCTGGGGATTTGCCAGCGTCGCCGATCCAGACCTTGCACTTCTGCGCGTTCTCAATATTGGGCTTGTAGATTGGAATCTTGGCGACTTCGACGCCAGTGGCTTTGCCGTCAATGGAATCAACGAAAATCCTGCCTTCGGGGTCGGCCAGAAAGACGGCTTCCAGGAACGGGGCGCGCTTGTGAGTCTCGACAAGGTACTGGCGTGCGGCTTCCTTGTTCTTGCCGAGGCAGGCTTCGGCCATCAGGGGCACGGCGGCAAGGTCGCGAACGGCGCGTTCGCGCTCGGAGAGCCAGGCGTCGAGGCTATCGACGGTGGCGGCGGTGAGTTGCTCGATGCTGGCTTCCTGCTGCGTCTTGATGGCTTTGGAGGAGATGAGGTAGGAGGTGACGGCGAGGGCTGAGACAGCGACGACGACACAGGGGATGATGAGAACGAGCAGCTTGTTGCGGAAATTCACCTTGCTTGCCTCCACACTAGTCCGCGGTTCCCGTGGCTCACAGGAACGCTCTTCTCTGCGCCGAAATGCCTTGGAACTGCTTAAATAATCGGCGCGAGAAGATTTTTCCTGACACCTATTGCGCGTAAGTATTGCCGCCTAAGCACAATTTGAAGGTGGGGGCGCCCAAATGGAGGGGAAAGGGCGCAGCCGGGGGGATAAAGACTACTCGATTGACACAAGTCCTTGGCGTATGGCGTGTTGGGTCAGTCCCGCAACGCTTCGCCGACCGAGCTTGGTCATGATGTTGCGACGGTGGGCGTCTACGGTGCGGACGCTGATGGTGAGGGTTCTGGCGATTTCCTTGGTGGACTGGCCCTGAGCAACGAGACGGAGGACTTCGAGTTCGCGGGGGGTGAGGGGCTGTCCGGCCGAAGAGGTGTCGGATGGGCTGCTTTCGGCCTCGCTGGCAAGAAGGCTTGAGACGTCGTGGCAGAGATAGGTTCTGCCTTCGCGGATGGCGCGGATGGCGTCGGTGAGGTCGCTGGCGCCGCAGGATTTGCCCAGGACGGCCTTGGCGCCGGCGTCGAGGCACTGGCGGACCAGGGAGGCGGTGGGGCGCGGGAAGAGGACCAGGACTCTGACGCCTGGGGCGGCGTTGATGAGGGCGCGCATGGCATCGCTGATCGTGGCGCAGGCTTCGGGGGGTTCCCAGATGATGATGCCGGGCTGCAGCCTGGCGGCTTGGTCAATGGCGGGGGTTTCGGCAGGGAGATCTGCGACGACGTCTACGGAAGGGTCGCGTTCGAGCAAGGCGCGGAGGCCTTGGCGGTCGAGACGCAGGCCGCCTGTGAGTAGGAGGCGGAGGCGCGAGTGGGGGGCGGTGTCCGAGGCTTGCGGGAACCCGGCGGGTCTTTCGGTTGTCATGACGGAGCTGCCTCACGGGTGGCGGAACAGAACGCTGCGTCTGTTCGCTCGCGACCCTGCCACCGCTGTCTCCCCATCGTTAGGTATTATACCCTACTTTTCCGGGGAACGGTGAGGGGGGGGGAGAACTCGCAGGCGGCAAGTGGCTGAGGACGGAACGGACATAAGACCGAAGGAAGGGGAGGGCATGTTGATTTTGTGGGACGGTTTTGGCTTGACTGAGGGCCAATCTTATGTATTATTGTGATCAGAGGAGGATTCATATATAGGGATGCCAGGGGATAGTTCGGATATGCCTGTCAAGCTGAGACAGCCTAAGTACCAACAACTGCGGCAGTCACTGCTCGATCGCATCCACGGGGGTGAGTTTCCGGTGGGGAGCCGTCTGCCCAGCATCGAGGCGGCGAGCCGCGAGTTGAACGCGA
>CAYYEE010000400.1:0-4664 GCA_964470775.1 uncultured Planctomycetota bacterium
CCTTCTACTCGTTCTACGCACAACCGAGCTGCACGCCGGGCCGAGCCGCCGTTCAGACGGGGCGCATCCCGAACCGCAGCGGCATGACCACCGTGGCCTTCCAGGGTCAGGGCGGCGGGCTGCCCAAGGCGGAATGGACGCTGGCTTCCGTGCTCAAGCAAGGGGGCTACCAAACCTTCTTCACCGGGAAGTGGCACTTGGGTGAGGGCGCCCGCCACTGCCCCACCGGCTTTGACGACTGGGCCGTCCTGCCTGGGCAGGGGCTCTATCACAACCCCGAGTTCATCTTCAAGGGACCCGATGGCGGAACCCGCCGCATCGTCAAAGGATACGTTACCGACATCATCACCGACATGTGCCTCGACTGGCTCAAAAGACGAGACCCAGCCAAACCCTTCTGTCTCCTTTGCCATCACAAGGCGCCCCACCGTCACTGGGAGCCCGATGAAAAGCACGCCCACCTCTACCTCAACGAAGACATCCCCGAGCCAGAAACCCTCTACGACGACTACACCAATCGCTCCGCCGCCGCGGCCGCGGCCACCATGCGCGTTGGGCCCCACTTGGACGCCCTGGACCTGAAGTGCGGCGTCAACAAAGCCATGCCGGAAATGGAACTGCGCAAATGGGCCTACCAACGCTTCATCAAGGAATACCTCCGCGTGATTGCCAGCATTGATGATAACGTCGGGCGCATCCTCGACTACCTCGACCAGCAAGCCTTGGCCGACGACACCCTCGTCATCTACACCTCTGATCAGGGGTTCTTCCTTGGCGACCACGGCTGGTTCGACAAACGATTCATGTACGAGGAATCACTGCGCATGCCCTTCATCCTTCGCTACCCCCAGGAAGTCGCCCCTGCCAGCTCCAACGACAGCATAATCACCAACGTGGATTTCGCCCCGCTCTTTCTCGACGTCGCCGGCCTTCCCCTTCCAAGCGAACTCCAAGGCCGGAGCTTCAGGCCCTTGCTCCGCGGCGAGACGCCGGCGGACTGGCCCGAAGAAATGTACTACCGCTACTGGATGCACGGAGGCCACAACGTATACGCCCACTATGGCCTGCGCACCCGGCGCTACAAACTCATCTACTTCTACAGTGACGGCCTCGGACAGCCAGGCGCCAAAGAAGAGACCCACGAGCCCGAATGGGAACTCTTTGACCTGGCCAAGGACCCCCGCGAGTTGAGGAGCGTCTACCATGACCCCGCATACCGCGACCTTCGCGAGGCCCTCAAACGCCGCCTGCATGACCTGCAGGCCAGGCTGGGCGACAAACGCTATCCAAAGGACGTGGACTAGCGTTTAAAAAGACACCGCGTCGGCGGGAACATGGCGCCTCAGCCCGCCAACGGCGGGATCGCAACGTGTCCCCCGGAACAGACGCGACATTTTCAACAGGCTGCTAATCTTGCCGGAGAAGGTATCGTCACGCCATTAGCTATCCCATCCAAAGCGAGGGCCAAAAATCTCGGGCGAGAGACTTCAGGAAGCGTTGCGGGTTTATCGGCGACGGTATCAAGAGGCCGGACGGCAAGCGAAGACGGCGATCTTGGACGAGCTCTGCTCCATGACGCATTACCATCGAAAGTAAGCCATCGCCCTGCTGGGCAGGTCCCGCGAACCGGAGACGGCGCCGCGGCGGCGGCGCGGCGCCGAGTACTCGGCGCAGGCCATCCGCGTGATCGCGTTCATCTGGCGGGCGGCCGGTCACCCTTGGTCCGAGCGCCTCAAGGCGGTGCTTCCCCGCTGGCTGCCCTGGGCGCGCCGTCGTCAGGCCGGCGCGGGAGATCGCTCATGCCCGGTAAGAAAGCAAATGTCCTGACGATCAAGCCCGGTCAGATTAGCAAATGGCTTGACAGGATATGGCCGTTTCTTGCGGTGGCGCGCAGATTGCCGTTTGCGGCCCTTCTGTGCTAGGGAAGCCCTTTTCGCATGTGTTCCAGATGTCTTGAGCGCCAACAGGCCTCACAGAGGCTCAAATCGGCCATTTGCGGTCAATTTCGTCTGGAACGCGGCGGCAAGATGGGGAAATTCCTCCTCCGCAGCCCCTTGACATCCCAGCGCCGTTGTGCGACGCTGTTCGCTGGCGTCGCCGCCCTGAGGGGCGCGCGCCAAATGCGTCGTTTTGGGAGGTAAACGCCGTGAAATCGCAAATCTGTGCTTTGCTCGTTCTGGCCTCGCTTGTCGTGCTCGCCGCCTGCGAAACCACACCCCTGCAACCCAAGCACCCCAACTATGGGCTTTCGACCGTGGACGAAGCCATCTCCCGAATGCCCGTCCTCGCCAGCGGCATCCGCTACCACTGCGAGCGCATTGACCTAGCCAAGGCCATTGCCGACAAGGACGCCGCCTTCCGTGATATCGTGGCCGATGCCCAGGTCCTGCGCAAGCTGAGCGTAGGGCTGCTGGACGTGCTCCGTTCCGCGGCGCATCCCGACGACCCCCGCGCCCTCAAGCTGGTGGACAACGTCGTCGAGGCCGCCAACCGGCTCGAGGCCGCTGGCCGCGCCATCAACTTCTCCAGCGTCAACGCCGCCGCCGACGACACCTCGGCCGCCGTCGACCTGCTGGTCAGCTACCTCAAGGAAATCCGCCCCGCCCTGGCCAAGGCCAAGGAGAAGTCATGACCCTGCTCCGGCGGCTGCTCTGCCTGCTGGCGGCTCTGGTCCTGCTGGGCGCCGCGGGCTGCATCACCCAACGCGAGCAAGCGCTCGTCGAAGACACTGGCACGCGCCCGCCTCTGGCCAATCTGCCACAGAACGCGGACTGACTCAGGCTGCAAGCCAAGCCGCCGCGCAGACTCCCCTGTCCCGCTGCGTCCCTCGCCCCTATCTCCTCCCCATGCAGCACGCCTTGAACTTTCGCCCGCTGCCGCACGGGCAAGGCGCGTTGCGCCCCACCTGCGCTGGCGGTGCGGCGCGCAACCCTGCCGAAGGAAGCCCTGCCGTGGCCGCGCGCGCCGCTCGTTCCCGCTTGATTTCCGCCGCCATGCGTCTCAGACCCGGCAGCGCATGCGCGTAGAACCGCTGCCACCCCTTGCACAGGTAGCTCAGCCGCCTTGAGTCGCGAAGGCCGTCGAACCGGTGCTTGAGACAATCGCCCGAGCAGAACTCCAGCCATGCGCACGCCTCGCACGCCTCATTCCACTCCGCCTTGCGCCGGCCGAAATCCACGTACGTCTGCGACCGGTCCATCCCCTCCCATGAATCCTCCGCCACATTCCCGAGCTTCAGCCCCGCGTCCACGAAGAAGTCGCACGGATACACGTCGCCGTTGTGCTCCACCACAAAGTACTGGCGGCAGTTGCGCCCCATGTGGCAGACGTTGTACGTCCCCTCCACCAGCCGCGTCAGGATGGAGTCGAAGAGCCGAATCGAGACACGCCGCTGGTCCCCTTTGGACCACTCGTCGTAGATGCCGCACAGGAAATCGCCCCACGCCTCCTCGCCCACGGCGAAAGGCATGGCCGCCCCGCGCTCATCGAACTCCACGCATGGGATGTACTGGTGAAAGAGAAAGCCCTGGTCCACAAGATAGCGATACACCAGCGCGGGGCGCCGGCTGTTCACGTCGTTCACCAGCGTCAGGATGTTGAACTCCACCCGCTGGCGGCTGAGACATGCGATCCCCCTCATCACGTCCGCGTGCGATCCCCGGCCGCCCCCGGTCTTGCGGTAATGATCGTGCAACTCCGCCGGTCCGTCCAAGCTGGCCCCAACCAGAAAGCGGTACTCCGCCAGATGGCGCGCCAGATCGTCATCAATCAACGTGGCGTTCGTCTGCAAGCCATTAGCCACAACAGCCCCGCGCCGGCCGTGGCGCTGCTGAAGCTCCGTCACCTTGCGGAAGAAGTCCAGCCCCATCAACGTGGGCTCGCCGCCCTGCCAGCCAAAGGCGTAGGTCGGCTGATCCGTGGCCATGTAAGACGCCACCATCCGGTCCAGCGTTGTCTCGGTCATGCGATGGACTTTCGCGTCCGGATAGAGACGGCAGCGGTCAAGATAGAAGCAATACGCGCACCGCAGGTTGCAGTCGGCCGAAGCAGGTTTGACAAGCAGAGAGAACGGCCGCATGAGTCCTTCCCAATCAAGGGCCACAAGCCGCCCGATTCCTGGGCCCGGATCGAGCCGCAAAGTCCGCCGCGCTTCAGCACGAGCGGCCCGCCCCATTCTACACAGCCCCCGCCCCTGGCGACAGCGGCCGAGGCCGCGCGGCCGCGCCGTCTCAGACGGCGTCCAGCATCTGCCTCACCTTGGCGGTCAGAATGCCCGGCGAGTAAGGCTTGGACACGAAGCCGGCGCCTTTGCCCAGTTTGGGCAGTTGCTGGCCCGCATAGCCCGAGGCGAACAAGACGCGCAGTTTCGGCTGCACGCGCCTCAGTTCCTCGGCCAGTTCCGGCCCGCTCACGCCCGGCATCACCACGTCGGTGAGCAGCAAATCAATCGGCTCTTTGCGCGTGGCCATGAACGCCACCGCTTCCGCGCCGGAAGCGCAGGCAATCACCTCATAGCCCTGGCGTTGCAGACAAACCAGCGCCACGCCCCTCACCAGCGGGTCGTCCTCCACCAGCAAAATGGTTTCGCCGGTGGCGGCCGGCTTCGGCGGCTCGGCCTCCTCACCCGCTGTGGGCGCCTCGATGACCCGGGGGAACAGAATCCG
>CAYYEE010000401.1:0-4638 GCA_964470775.1 uncultured Planctomycetota bacterium
CTGCTCCTTCGACTCCGAGTTCTGCATCCAGGGCCCGTGCGCCCAGCGCACCCTCAAGCGCTTCCTCTCGCCCGCCCATCACTGGCCCCCCAACGACATCTGGACCTTCCACATCCAGCGCGGCCACCGCCGCCTGCCGCATCACCAGCAGACTCTCTCCATCGCCGGCGCCACCTTCGGCGAAATCAAGAACCTCGCCGATTACGTCAAGCACGGCCAGGCCACCCACGCCGAGATGATGCGCGCCGAGTTCGAAAGCGCCCGCCGCGACCGCCCCAACAACGGCGGCACGATGGTGTGGATGCTCAACGACTGCTGGCCCACCAGCAACTGGTCCATCATTGACTACGACCGTTTGCCCAAGCCCGCCTACTACGCCGCCCGCCGCGCCTGCGCCCCGCTCCTGCCCATCATCTTCGAGCGCGCCGGAAAGATCGAGTTCTTCGTGGGCAACGACACCCTCGCCCCCGCCCGCGTCCGCCTCATCTACGGCCAGGAATCCCTCGACGGCCAGCAGGCCTGGACCGAACGCGGCCGCTTCACCGTCGCCCCCAACAGCACCCACCGCTTCGCCTCCCTCGACCGCTCCAGCCTCAACCTGCCCCCCGGCGACTTCCTCTTCATCGAGACCTGCGTCGGCGCCGCCACCCTCGACAAGATCGCCTGGTTCCCCGACGGCTGGCGCCACATCCCCTGGCCCACCCCCACGATCAAAGTCGAGGAGACCCGCCGCGAAAAGAGTGATGGCCGCCACCTTCTCTATCTGCGCGTGACCACTGGCCTTTTCGCCCGCTTCTGCCACCTGCGCCTCAAGGACTTCGACCCCGGCGTCCTCTTCTCCGACAACTTCTTTGACCTCTGCGCCGGCCAGTCCAAAATCGTCATCGTGGATTCCAGGCGCAAGCTCACCGTCAAGGATTTCGTCGTCGGCCACTGGGCAACCGAATGGGAGTAGCGGCCCGTTGAAAAAGACACCGCGCCGGCGGGGGCATGGCGCCTCAGCCCGCCAGCGGCGGGACCGCAACGTGTCCCCGGAACCGACATTTTCAACGGGCTGTTATGGGGCTATTTGGCCGCGGCTTGGGCCGCCTTCAGCGCCGCCGCGTAGTCCGGCTCCTGCGCGATCTCCGGCACGATCTGAACATACGCGATCTTCCCGTCCTTGCCGATCACCCACACCGACCGCGCCAGCAGCCCCATGTTCTCGATCAGCAGCCCGTAGTTCTGCCCAAACTCGCGCCACACGTGATCGGACAGGATGCGGATGCGGTCCACCTTCTGCGACTCGCAAAAGCGTTTCTGCGCAAAGGGCAGGTCCATGCTGATCGTCAGCATCTCCACGCCCGCGGGCAGCGACGCGATCTCCTTGTTGAAGCGTTGCGTCTGCAGCGAGCACACCGGCGTGTCCAGGCTGGGCACGGCGCTGATGATGAGAACCTTGCCTTTGTAGTCGGCGAGCTGGACCGGCGCGAACCCGCCGTCCACCGCCCGGAACGCCGGCGCCTTGTCGCCCACCTTGAGACCTGGGCCAAGAAGATTCACGGGCTTGCCTTTCAGCGTCACTTGTCGAGGCATGGGCTTGTCTCCTTCTGGGGCTTGAGCCAGCGCGCACGCGGCGCAAAGGATGCAGGCAGCGATGGCGTGTCTCATGTCGTGTCCTCCCAAATCCGTCCGGCCCGTCCGAAATGTCTGGCCTCTCCGGCCGTCCGTCCGCGCCTACTTGCCCGCCGCCGCGTCGCGCTTGATCACAATCGCCGTGTAGTCGTCGCTCTGCGGCGCGCCCAGGGCAAAGCCCCGCAGCGCGTCGCGCACCCCGCGCAGGATGCCCCCCGCCGCCCCGTCCAGACGCCTCAGCACGGCCCGGTCCAGCCGCTCGCGGCCGAAGTAGCGGCCCCGCCGGCTTTCGGCTTCGGTGATGCCGTCGGTGTACAGCAGCAACACGCCCCCCGGCTCGATGGTCACGCGCCCCTGATCGTACACCTCATTCGCGTCCGCCCCGAGCACCAGCCCGCCCTTGTCCAACTCCGTCACGCCGCCCGCGCTGTAGAGCAGGGGGAAGCAGTGGCCCGCGTTGCAGTAGTCCACGCGGCCCGTGGCCATGTCGATGTCCGCGTAGAACAGCGTCACGAACTGGTCCGGGTTGATGTCGCGGCACAACAAGACATTGAGCCGGCGCATGACCTCCGCGGGCGCCACGTCCGCCGAAGCCCGCGACCGCAGCATGGCGCGCGTCGTCGCCATCAAAATGGCGCCGGGCACCCCCTTGCCCACCACGTCCGCGATCGTCACCGCGTAGCGGTTGGGCGCCAGCCGGATGAAATCGTAGAAGTCGCCACCCACCTGCTGGCAAGGCGCCGCGTAAGCCGAAATCTGCCATCCCGGCGGCTCCGGCGGCTTGGCCGGCAGCAGCCGCCGCTGGATTTGCGCCGCCATCTCCAGCTCGCGGTCCATCGCCTGCAGCTCCAGCGAATCCGCGTAGAGCTGCGCGTTCTCGATGGCCACCGCCGCCATGGCCGCCAGCGAGCGCAGGAACTGCTTCTCGCGGTCGTCCAGACTTCGCCGCTCCGACGAATACACGTGCAGCGCGCCGATGGGGTTGCCCTTGCTGATCAGCCCCACCACCACGCCCGACACAAACCCCTCGGCCGCCGCCTCCGCGGGGTACAGCACGCGCGGATCGTGCTGCATATCCTCGATCTCGACAAGCTCCCCGGCCAGCGCGGCCCGGTCGATCGGGCTGTTCTCCGCCTTCACCGGCCCCTTGTTGCGATACCGCCGCGACATGTTGTACCACGACTTGATCACCAGCTCGTTGGTCCGCTTGTCCAGCAGGCGGATGGAGCACCCCTTGACCCCCAGCATGTCCGCCGCCGTCTTCGCGATCAGGTCCAGAATGCGCGACTGGTCCAGCGTGGAAGCCAGCATGCGGCTGATGTCGTAGAGCCGCGACAGCTCCCGCACCCGCTTGCGCATCTGATACGTCTGGTAGCACAGCCGCGCGATGGCCGTGGCAATGGCCTGCAAAAAGGTCAGCGCCCGCCGCATCTCCTCTTCCACCCAGGGCTGAATGGCGCGCGACGCCTCGGCCAGAGCGGCCGCGTCCAGACCCGCCTGTGCGGCGATGCTCCGCACGCGTTTCGGGTCCACCTCGCCCTCCACGCGGTCCCCCATGATGATCATGCCCAGCCGCTGGCCCGCCACGGTAATGGGCGCGGCCACCTGCGTCAGCCCCGCGTGGCACACATACTTGGCCGCCTCGCCCGCGGCCAGGTCCTGGCGCAGAGCCTCGCGGTGGCTGGCCTTGCACAAGCTTGCCCCGGCCGGAGTGGACGCCACGGCGCGGCAGAACCCGTTGGCCACGTAGGGAAGAGTCACCGGCTCGCCCGTCACGTCCCGGATGACAACGGACACCCCCGCCGTCTGGCCGAACCAATCCTGAATCTGCTGCATCAACGCCACGTCCACCAGGTCGGCAAGCCCCAGACTTTCCCCTGGACGCCGCTCGTCTCGCGTTGGACCGGTGGGGTCGCTCATGTCAGATAAGCCGCGGGAGGAGTCCGCGCCCGGCGGCCTCCTCCCGCGGTCCAAAGGTCTGGTCGTGAAAAACGCGTATGCGGATTACGCCGTCACGCCGGCGAGCTTCTTGGCCACGTCCACGGCCGAAGCGGCGTCCGGGGCATACCCCTGCGCGCCGATCTCGTCCGCGTAGCTCTGGGTCACCGGCGCCCCGCCGATCATCACCTTCACGTCGGACAGGCCGGCTTCCTTCAGGCCCACGATCACGGTCTTCATCTGCGGCATGGTGGTCGTCAGCAGGGCGGACAGGCCCACGAGCTTGGCGCCCGAATCCTTCACCACCTGCACGAACTTCTCGGCCGACACGTCAATGCCCGCGTCAATCACCTCGAAGCCCGCGCCTTTCATCATCATGGCCACCAGGTTCTTGCCGATGTCGTGCAAGTCGCCCTTCACCGTGCCGATCACGAACTTGGCCACCGGCTTCACGCCCGCCTTCACCAGTTCCGGCCCCAAAATCTCCATCGCGCCCGGATTCTTCGGGTCCTTCGCGTTCGACATCGCGCGCGCCGCGATCAACACCTCGGGCACGTAGAACTCGTTGGCCTTGAACTTCACGCCCACCACGTTCATCCCCGCGATCAGGCCGTCGTTCAGAATCGTGGCCGGCGACACCCCTTCGGCCAGCGCCTTCTTCACAAGTTCCACGACCTCGGCGCGCTTGCCGCCGATGATTGCGTTCGCAATCGCCTTCATGTCAGCCATTCCGACTTCCTCCTCTTGGTCTTCCCGTGCGTCCCGGCCAGACTTCCCGGTGTCTGGTTCCAGGCGCCTCGCAACGGCGAAATCCGCCGCCTTTGACAAACGGCAGGCCGTTGGGTCGCTTCGTCAAACCCGCCACCCGCGCCGCCGCCGGCGCGGCGCAGGCGCTCCAGAGCCCCGCCTACTTGGCCGCGGGCTCCTCCTGCGGCGGCGCCAGGGGGGCATTCGTATCATTTCCGGCCGGCGCTGTCAACTGCGCCGGCGCCGCTGCGGCCGGGGCCGAAGGCTTGGCCTCGGCCTTGGGCGACGAAAGCGTTTGCGACCTCGCCCGCGCCAGTTCGCCCCAAGGGCTCTCCGGCG
>CAYYEE010000402.1:0-4635 GCA_964470775.1 uncultured Planctomycetota bacterium
GAACAGCGCCCCGATCTTGTCGAGTGGTTGCGGCCGCGTGATGGCAACGGCCGATGGGGCGTGTTCGGCATGAGACTGCCGCCGTGCCCCCATCGCGGCGCCGTGATCTATGCGACGTTGGAGCCGTGTGGCCAGGATCAACGCAGTTTGGAGACATTTGCCTGCGCCAAGCATGGCGAGGCGGACTCGGAAAGGTGCGCCGCGACATGCCGCTTCGCTCCGTGGGCGTCCAATCCGGCCGCCGAAGCCGCTTTCGAGGCCAGCCGCGCCAAGGCGATGGAGCAGTATGAGTGGGTGCGGCCCCGCGGCAAGGACGGCCGCAACGGCGTGCGGGCATGGAAGGTTCCGCCTTGCGTGTTTCGCGGCCCGGTGACCTTCGCCACGCTGCGTGGCTGCTGCGGCGGCCAGCGCGTCGAGGAGGAGTATTGGTGCGCCAAGACGGGCGCGGACGTGCTGGCCATGTCGTGCTTGCGCTGCCCCCTGCGCGAGGAATCCGTCCTGGCCAGCCCCAAGGCCCGGATTGTCGAGACCAAACCAGACGGCAACGGCGAAACCACTTATCCACGCTCATCTACGCTTATGGGTTCCGAACGTGGCCCAGCCGTTGCCGTTCCATCAGCGCCGATGAGCGGAGATAAGCGGTTGCCGTCGTCGTTTGTCGTTTCCGCCGTGTTGCCCGCGCGCGACGAGGGCGCGGACGTGGCCGCTACGGCCGCCAGCTTTCTGGCCGCTGGCGTGGACGAGGTGATCGTGGTGGACGACGCCAGCCGGGACGGGTCGTGCGGCAAAAAGGGGTTCTCGGACTTGGGGCTTCGGGTTCTCGGCGCCGAAGGCGCGGCCGTTCCCAAGCCCCAAGACCCCAAGCCCCAGAACCCCGCCGTTCGCGTGATCCGCAACAAGACGCCCCTGGGCTGCGCGCTGTGCCGCAACATCGGCGGCCGGGCCGCCACGGGCCATGTCATCCTTTTCGCCGACGCTCACATGCGCGCCGAAAGCAGCCTGCGCGACTTCGCCCTGGCCGCGTATCAGCGCGGCGTCATCCTCAACGCGGCGGTCAAACCCCTGGACGGCGAGCACGACACGACCTGCTATGGCGCGCGCATCGTGCCCGACAAGGACAGCCCGGCCTACCGCATGGCCCACATCGTGCGCCGGCCGGACCGCGGCCAGCGCTTCGCCCCCATCCTGGGCCTGCACGGCGCATGCTACGCCATCCCCAGGCCGTTGTGGGGCCGGCTGGACGGCTGGGTAGAGAACCAAGGCTGGGGCTACAACGAGCAAGCCCTGAGCATGAAGGCGTTCTTCCTGGGCATTGCCATCGAGTCGGACGCGGAGACGGTTGTGCGCCACCGTTACCGCAAGCAGTTCCCCTACTCCACGTCCCTGCGCCTCACCCTGCTCAACCGCTTCATTACCCACCGGACTCTGTTTGACGACCGGACGTGGCGGCGCCATTGGCTGCCCTTGTTCGCCAAGGCCTGGCCCGACGTGGCCGCCGACTGGGCCAAGCTCGACCGCAGCCGCCGCTATTGGAAGATGCGCGACAACTTCCGCAAGCGCAAAGTGAGAACGGATGAGGAGTTCTTTGATAAGGCCGTGTCCAAGTGAAACGCGAACAGACCACGAAGGACACGAAGAGCACGAAGAACGGCCAAGGCGCGGCCTTGGGAGGGATGGCTTGCGGAAGCAAGGTCCCCGAGCTTCAAGGCATTTGCCGGTCTATCGTTGTCTGCTTGTCTCCGCCGTCCTTCGTGATCTTCGTGCTCTTCGTGGATGACTCTGCCATTGCCGTGCCTTTGGCCTTCAGTCTGCCGTGTCCCTGCTTTTTCGAAAGGAGGTCGCGATGCTCTGGTACCTGATTGGGTTCGCCGTTGGAGCGGGCGCGCTGGGCGCGCTGTGGTGGCTGCTGCGCAAGCTGGACGCGCGGTTCACCTGGCGCGGCACGGAATGGATTGTCGGGCTGCTGGTGGCGGCGGTGTTGGCCGGTTGCGCTGCCGCGCCTAAGGACAGCGCGCCAGCCAAGCCCGCGGCCCAGGCCATTGCCGCCCCTCTTGCTGCCTCCGCAACGCCGGGCTCCGCCGCCAACCCCATCTTTTACCGCGACCCGGTTCTTGAGGCCCTGCTGACCCAGATTATCGCCGTTTCCAAGCCCCAAGACCCCGCGCCCCAGAACCCGGCCGTTGCCGCCGTTCCCAAGCCCGAAGACCCCAAGCCCGAGAACCCCTCCTATTTTTGGCGGCGCGCCGGCTTTGACCTTGGCGTCGCGTTTGGCGCGGCCGCTTTTGCCGCGGCGTGGTGGTTTTTCCTCAAGCGCGAGGCGTGACCCGCCAGGCCCAAAACGGAGGCAGCCGTGTCCAACACCACCGAAGGCTCATGCGCCACGCGCGCAAGGAGTACTTGCGCCGTCACCACGCCAGATGGGGCGGCGCTTGCCGCCGTTACCGCTCCCGCCGCTCCCAAGCCCCATAGCCCTGCCGCCCATCCGTTCCCAAGCCCCAAGCCCGACAGCCCCAAAGCCCAAGTAACCCGCGTCTGCGTCCTGGCCGCCTTTGGCCCTGGCCGTCCGTGGCTGGGCAGCCTGTTCTACAACTCCTTCTACAACCTGCTTTCCGTGGGCGAGCGCATCGAGCTTGACGTGGTGGTCATGGACAACAGCGGTCCGGAAGAAGGCGGACTGTGGGAGTCATTGACAGCGCTTGCCAGCAGCGAGTCCCGCCTGCTGCGCCGCCGCTCCTTCCTGCGCGATACCACCCATGTGGACCGCCAGCGCGACGGCGCCGTGGCCGTCTCCGGCCATGTGGCCCGGCTCAAGAACGCCATGCTCGACGCCGTGCCCGCTGACACGGATTGGGTTCTCTCCGTGGAACCGGACGTGGAAGTTCCGGCGCGCGGGGAAGGCCGGCGCGCGGGGACATGTTGCGGAAGCCCGCCCCCGGCGGGATCGCAACGTGTCCCCGGAACAGCGCCACACGGAAAAGGACAGCCCGTGGGCAGCACCGACGAGGGGGAACCGACTATCCTCCGCCAACTGCTCGACGCCGCCCAAGCTGTTCCCGAAATCGGCGTCCTCGGCTGTCCCATTCGCTCGCGTCAGAGCCGCCACGTCATGGTCTACCTCTGCGCCAGCCTGGACCCCTGGCGCTTGGATCGTGGCGCGCAGCTGCGTCGCGCGGGCGTCGAAGCCGTGGACAGCGTCAGCCTCGGCCTCACCCTCATCCGCGCCAGCATCCTGCGCGGGTTCCGCTTTTCCGCCACGCCCAACAGCGACGGCAGCGGCGGCGCAGGCCACGAGTGGAGCCTGATGAAACACGCCCGCCTGCTCGGCTGGCAGGTTTGCTGCCACTGGGACATCCAGCCCCGTCATTTCGACACGCCTGAAAGGTGGGTGTGATGCACCAGGCCAGCTATGACGAAATGCGCCGCGTCCTGGCCGAACACCTGGGCCGCGCCTTCGACACGCCCCTGGCCGTCCTTGACGTCGGCAGCCGTCGCGTTCAATCAAAGGCGCCCACCTACCGCGGCCTCATGCCCGCGGCGTGGACGTACACCGGCTGCGATCTTGAACCAGGCGACAACGTGGACCTGGTCCAGCTCGGCGAGTATCGCATCCGCGAGGAAGCCGGGCTGTACGACGTGGTGATCTCCGGCCAGTGCCTTGAGCACGTGCGCCATCCCTGGCTGCTGGCGCAGGAAATGGCCCGGATGCTCAATCCCGGTGGTTGGGCGTTTTGGACGGCGCCGTGGAACTGGCATTACCACCCCCACCCCATTGACTGCTGGCGCATCCTGCCCGACGGCATGAAAGCCCTTATGGAAAGCGCCGGCCTGATCTGCATGAGCGCCTATCGCGTGGAAAACGACTGCTGGGGCATTGGACGCAAGCCCATGCCCGCCGAACGCCAGCCACGGGAACAGGTTGCGCAAGCTGGCCCCCGGCCGGATCGCGGCGTGACCCCGGAACCCGCGTCCACGCCATCCAGCGACGCCCCGTTCTTCCCTTGGGAGGGCTTGCCATGAGGCCGGGTTCTTGGGTTTGGGGTCTTGGGGCTTTGGCGCGGTCATGGACGGCTGGGCGGCATGGCCAAACATACCGCCCCTGGCCGGGTCGCAACGCAACCACGGAACACGCAAGGAGACGGCCATGACATCCAGCCCCCGCGCATGGTTTTCGGTGGCGCTGTGCTACTGCATTGGCCTGGCGCTGTGCCTTGTCGTATCCTGCGCCGCCCCTGGCTCCAAGGCCGAAGGCGGCAAAGTCAACCTGGCCAAAGGCGCCAGCGCCGGCAACGTGGACACCGGCGCCGAATCGTCCAGCCAGTCGCCCAAGGTGGACAAGCCCACGGCCGGGACCGTCAACGTCAACACCACCTACGCCGCCCTCGACCGCAACGTCGCCCGCGCCGGCGTCGTGGCCGGCCTGGTCTTTCTCGGCCTCTTGCTCGCCGCCAGCGCCGCCCCCGCCCCGCCAGACCTGCGCCTGCAGCTCGGCCTCTACCTCGCCGCCGCCGCCTGCTGGGCCAGCGCCCTGGTCATGGCGTGGCGCTTCTGGCCCGTAGACTGACCCCGCGCCGGCGGTGTATCATCGCGCCCAATTATTGCGCGCATGACAAAAAATCGTCGCGCGCGGGGACGCCG
>CAYYEE010000403.1:0-4631 GCA_964470775.1 uncultured Planctomycetota bacterium
CCTCAAGGCCATGCGCAAAAGCGGCGGCTCCGCGGCCAAGGCCGCGGCCATCATGTCCGACACCATCATCGGCCAGTGGAAAAGGATGTGGGCCAGCCTGGCCGTGCGCCGCGAGAAGCTGGGCCAGGCCCTGGCGCCCGCGGTCAAGGCCGCGCTGGTGGCCGTCAACAGGATTCTGGCCAAGACGTTCCCGGACTTCGAGCGGCTGATGGCCAAGCTGGGCAAGGCGGTCAAGGGCTTTGTCCCAACCATCCAGAAGGCGGGCAAGTGGGTGGAGGCTTGGTACGCCAAAAACGGCAAGGCGATTTGGTCTCTGGCCGAGGCCGCGCCCCGCACGTTGCTGCGCTGGGGCCGCGTGGTTTGGGACTGGCTGAAAACGCTTTGGCGCTGGATTGAGGACGCCTTCCGCCGCGTGCGCGACTTCTTCTTTTTCATACGCGACCTGTTTCAGACCGGCCGCTTCCGCTCGTGGATTGAGGACGAGGTCCGGGCGCTGCTGGCCAAGGTGGCGCCCTGGCTGGCCATGGTCACCGGCCTGTGGATGGCTTGGCAGGGGCTGATCCACGGCGGGTTTATCGGCTTCCTGCTCGGCATCGGCGCGGCTTTGGCCGCGGCCATTGTGCTATGGAAAGACCAGATCGGCGCGTGGCTCAAGGACATGGCCGTTACCGTCGGCGACTGGCTGGGCCTCAGCCGCGACGACGTGGAGTATTGGGTGGCCTGGGTCATCAAGGCGTTCGGGTTTTTGTGGGACCTGGTGACGCTTAACGCGGATGCGTGGGCTGCGTTGCGCGACGCCATCCTCAACGCGCTGGGGCTGACCATGGCCGACCTCGACCGCTGGCTGGCCGGCCTGCGCGCCGGGTTCGTGTTTCTGTTGGACCTGCTGCGCGGCAACTCGGCGGCGTGGGACGAGATGTTCGCCATCATCGGCCGGCTGATCGGCACGACAGGCGAGGCCGTGAAGCGCTGGCTCGTTGACGTGGCCGCTGGCTTCGCGTTCATGCGCGACCTGGTGATGGGCGACAAAAAGGCCTGGGCTGAGCTGCACGACATGATTGCCGCGCTGTTCAACCTGAAGCCCGAGGCGCTGGACTCGGCCATCGGGCGCATTGCGAACAACTTGATCGTGGCGCGCAACGCGGCGATCGACCTGCTGCGCTCCTTCGGCATTGCCACCCACGCGGAGGCCAAGGGCCAGTCGGCCATAGAGCCGTTCATGCCCAGCGCAGCGGCGAGGTTCTTCCTGCCCGAGAGGTTCTTGCAGCGCGCGGCGCGGGTGGACGCCAAGCGCTACGCCGACGCGCTGATCAAGGCTGCCAACGCCTTGCAGCCTGCCGAGGCCAGGAACTTCTTGCAGGCGAGCATGGACAAGCTTAAGCCGGCGCTCGACAGCGCGGACAACGTCGTTCGCACGTTTGCCCAGAACGCGCACGTCCTGCTGCGCCAGGCCTTTGACCTCACCGTCCGCCACAGCCCGTCCGTGCTGGACGTGCTGTTCAGCGGGCTGGAGGCCGCGCGCGCGATGATCGAGGGGTGGGCCGCGAACGTTGAGGCCACGATCCACGGCGCGTTGCTTCGCGCGTTCAATTCGGGCGGGTTGAGCCTGGCCCTGCCTGGCGCCGGCGGCCTGGCCGAGGGCGCAGCGGCCGCTGGCGCAGCGACAGTCAATATTCCGGTCACGGTGCAGGGCGTGCTGAACGAGTCGTTCCTCTACGACCAGTTGATCCCAGCCCTCGAGCGCGCGGCCCAGATGGGTCTGTTCACCGTGAGGCAGCGATGATTTACACAACGGTGATCTTTTACATCGGCGACAAAAGCGTGGAGCTTCCGGCCCCGCGCCCAGGCTATCAGGGCCGCCACGAGCGCGTGCAGGGCGTGGGCCAGACCGCTGACGGCACGCGGTTTGTGTATGACAAAAACGTCACCAACCGCACGCTGACCCTGCGTTTCCACCTCGACGCGACGCAGCGCGACGCGCTGATTTCGTGGTTCGACACCCATGCCCACGGCCGGCTGAACACGTTTACATACCGTGATCACATGGGCGTTGGACACGCCGACTGCCGGCTGCTATCGGACATCGAGTGGGCCAAGGGCAACGACGCCCTTTACGACGTTGAGCTTGAGATTGTCACGGGGGACGACGCACGGTAATGCCTGGCTCTCGAACGCTGACATCCACGGCCCAGGCTAAAGCCGCGCTGAGCGCGGCCCAGGCCTACAACGCTGTCAGGGTCGAGTGGCCCAGCGGTGATGCCTGGTATGACGACGCTGGCCGGACCGTAGGTGGCCAGGCCATGACCAGGCGCGTAACGGACTGGGGCACGGCCACGTCGCGCCTCGGCGAGGCGGGCACGTGGAGCTTCAGCCTGCGCGACGATGACGGCGCCATCAGAGACCTGATCAGGATCTATGGAGCTGGCGGCCACAAGGCAACGCTTTATCAGCTCTGGCATGGCGTTGCTCAGGAAGACTGGGTCGTGCTGTTCAAGGGCGTGGTGGACAGCAAGTGGGAGTGGGCGGAGACGGACGCCATCGTCAAACTCTCGGTGCTCGATTTTGGCCAGAGTCTGGCCGTCTCGATGTTGACCGAGGTTGACGGCGAGGACTTTGCGACGGCGCCGCCCGAGTCGCAGGGCCGGGCGCTGCCCATGGTCTACGGCAGGCGCCGCCAGGTGGAGGCGGTCTGGGCCGCGGGCGGGGGGCCTGGCCTGACCAAGCTGACGAGATGTTTTGGCTGGACGGACACCGCGTTCTACGTGGACGACTCAAGCGATTTTCCCATCGGCGAGACGATTCAGGTTTGGGTTGACCGCGAGCGTATGGAGGGCCATTTCGACGAGGCGGAGCCAAAAAAGTTCGTAGTGACGAACCGCAACCTGACCGTGCACAGCGGCGTGCTGCGGTTCAGGTCAGGCTCCATCCAGGAGGTCATCCTGGACACGTCTGAGTCCACGGGCTACTGGAACGGGTTTGCCGTTCGCATGAAGGCCGCGTGGATTCAGAGCCTGACGCCGCTGACCATCGCAAGCATTGGGCCGTACCAGTACCGCACCATCTGCGGCTATGACTATTCCGGCGGCGTGGCCTCGGCCTATCTGTCCTGCCCCTTGTCCGACGGCCGCAATGGCCACCCGTGGTGCGTGGCCGAGTACGAGTTCCGGCGGGGTTACTACGTCTGGGACCCCAACGCCGAGGGCCTGGACGATACCGATCTGGACTATGACATCGTGTACGCGCGCGAGGCCCACTACGCGGGCGCCACTGTTCGCCAGGCCAGCGCCGACCCGGTCTACATTCTGGCCGACGCGCCGGTGAGCGCGGTCAACGCGCTCTACTGTCTCAACGGCCAGGGCGAGCGCGCGTTGCTGCCACGGGGCTGCTACACGCTGAACCTGAACGACAGCCAGTTCAGCGCCACTTTGGGCCGCAACTGCGCCACGGCCACGTTCAGGCTGCCACCGTCGCTGGTGCAGTTTGCCGTGTCCAGCCCGCTTGTCCTTTCAGACCCCAGCGGGGTGCAGGTGAAAGCGTTCAACAACACCTATGGCCAGGACACGCTGTACGCGGACATCGAGGGGCCGCTGGACGACGAGAGCGCGCTGATCGAGCACCCGGCGGACATTATCAGCCACGCGGCCCAGCGCGCTGGATTGGCCGAGGCGGACGTGGACGTTACGGCCCTGGCCGCGGCCAAAGCAGCTAAGCCCAACTACCGAGCTGGCTTTGCCTTCACCGAGGCGGGCGTTTCCGCCGCGGACTTTTTGGCTCAACTGGCCCGGCAGTGCGAGCTGGCCATTGACTGGACTCAGGGCACGTTGCGGCTCGTCACGCTGACAAATGCCATTGACGACGGCGACGAAGCCAAGGAAATCACCGCGGCCAACCGCGAGATGAACAGCCTGGCCGTTTCTGGCCGGGGCCGCAGCGCGGTCAGCACGCGCATGATCGGAACGTACACCGACTTTCAGCAACAGGCCCGCCGCGTGGCGCGCAGCGACGCCACGGCCCAAGCGCTTAACGGTGTTTTGTCAACCACTCTCAATGCCTGGGCCTACCCGCACAAGAACCCAGTGGCCGCGTTGCTGGCATTTTGGCTCTACCGCGAGCGCTATGAGCCCGACGCCGTGGAGGCCGCGGGGTTTTTGAACTACCTGGACCTGCTGCCCGGCGACATCATCGAGATCAGCGGCCGGCGGGGCTGGGTCAAAGAGGTCCGCGCCGCGCCCGGCGCCAAAACGATTGACCGCATCGAACTGGTCTGCGCCGTGCCGGTGGACGCCTGGTACGACGAGTCCTGGGTGTACCCCAGCGCGGAGTATGACGACCCGGAGGACGTGACCGAGGCCGAGCTTGAGCCCTATGTCCCAGAATCTGGCACGGGACGGTACGTCACGGAACAGCCAACTCAGCCGCAAACGGGCGGACATAGCACGGCCGAGTATGAGTATTCGGCTGTTGTTGGCACGCCAACGCCGTCCACGGCCTCCACTCCCACGCCCACGCCAACCCCTACGCCAACCGGCACAGGCACGTCCGCGCCTACGCCCACTGGAACAGGCACGTCCACGCCAACGCCGACCGGCACAGGCACGTCCACGCCCACGCCCACGCCAACGGAAGTCCCG